>PFKD01000306.1 GCA_002784125.1 Flexibacter sp. CG_4_10_14_3_um_filter_32_15 | reverse complement strand
AGATTAATACAAAATACTATTTGAATAAGTCAATTTTAAAGCCATTTTCTTAAAAAAACGTATTTTAATTAGCTACACTGACTTTTAGTTCTCTGTGTTCCTCTGTGCACTCTGTGTTTTAAAAATAGTAGGGTAGAGTAAGGAATAAAAATTAGTCCTTTGACAATTTTTGCCATTATTTCAAAAACTATTCTGTCTGCAATGGAAAATTATGCTTTGAAAGGTCAAATTTAAAACATTTCCAATATCAATTTTTGCTTATAATTATGATTTGGCAAAAATTATCAAAGAACCTAAAAATTAAATAAACTGCTATTTTTAAACATTCAATTAACTGATAATCAGTAATTAAATTCGTAATTATTCCTAAGAGATGCAAAAAACTAATACTTCTTATAAATCGTCGTCAAAATTTCCTCCATTTTATTTCCTATTGTTCTTGAAGATTCTCTGTGATGATTATTTTGAAATGAAAAACAGAATTTACGACCACTTTTAGTAACCAAGAAACCACTCAAACAATGGTTATTGCTAATTGTTCCTGTTTTTCCATACAAAAAAGGCTTTGAGTTTCTAGGAAATTCATATCTACGTCTTAATGTTCCTGCTTCTCCTCCAATGGCTAGAGTTTCAAATAATTTTTCTTCTCCCATGTCTTTACGAATAGATTTGAGCATCTCCACAAAATTGCGAGGCGTAAAAAGATTGTAGCGAGAAAGTCCAGAACCATCTACCCAACGAGGGCGATTATAGAACCTATTAAAATAATTTGCATCTAAATATTCGATAACTTTTTGTGTAGAAAGCGTCCCAAAAAGCTCTGCCGAACACATCAAAAGGGTTTGTTCTGCTAGAAAATTATCACTTTGCTGCATCATTCGTTTGTACATTTCATCACTTTTGGCTGTATAAAGCATTGCCGTATTTTCAGGCATTGGATAATCCAAATGAGTAACTTCTAAGCCTAATTTGTCTTTTAAAAGTGTCGTGATGAGTTCTGGTGTTGCATGAAAAGGGTATGATTTTCCATTTTTATAATACAAATCTCCAATATTATACTCAAAAGAATTTACACCCAAATCTCTTTCTATTCTAAAACTTTTGGTATCTATGTTGCTATTTTCTTTTATATAATTCTTGAAAATTTCTGGATATACTACGATTTCACAAGAAGGATCAGCCTCAAAATAAACTGCATTTCCATACATAGGCAAGACCGATTTTTCTACGCCATAGGTTGTTCGATAATCTTCCCACGCCCAACCATCGCCAAAAGGATCATCATCATAATTAGTAGTAGAAAAATAGAGCTTTTTGTCTTTAGATTTTAATAATAGAAAATCAATTACAGCAGAGTTTCCAAAAACAGGATGTAAAAAAGTAGGGTCGCCAGTTCCCCAAAAAATAAGAGAATCTCCTTTTTCAAAATAAGAAAGAGAAGGCAAACGCTCGCTCAAAATCTTTGTTGCAGCAAAAAGAGAAGCAATTTTTACATTCGAAGCAGGTGTAAAATATTTGTCGGCATTGTATTCAAAGAGGTATTTTGAGCTATCTAAGTCATACAAAACAAAACCATGAAAGCTATCTTTAAAGCAATCTTCCCCAAAAACTTGGATTAAGTTATTTATATAATCGTTATTCTTTTCTTGAGTTTTATTTTGGGCAGAAGCCGAAAAACTGATAAAACAGAAACTAACAACTAAAAAACAGAGTCGCTTTTTTGAATAAATAAAATTGATTTTCATAATTAGTTGATAAAATAAAGTATAGATAAAATTTGGTAATTGTAGTAGTAGATTATTTTTGAGTAATTTTGAGTAATTTTGAATCAAAACAATAAAAAGTAATCTGAAAATAAAAAGAAAATGCCAAACTTCCCTTTTTCTACTAATAACGAAGAATTAAAAAATAGTGTTCAAACCTTGTTCCTTTTACACATCAATCCAAATAAAATTTCGGATTTGATAGCAGAAGCCTATAAAAATACACCTAAAAAATGGAAAGAAGAAATATTTTATTTATTAAATAACAAAATACAAAATAAAGAAATAAAGAAAGAATATTTGATAGAAGACCTAAATTCAGATGTATTGGAAACTTTATACGATAGTCAGATTTGGCAAAAAATAAATACGCTTTCCTTTGAAGACAAATTGCCTTATTTATTGCATCATATTTTGGGTTGGAATAATGAACAGCTAGGAAATTTATTAAACCTTTCTATTTCAGAAGTCGAAATTTTACTTGTCAAGATTTTGAAAAAGCTAAGTGAATGATTTACTTTACTATTATCCACTCACAATTTTAAATGAAGTATTTAGAGCTGCACTAAATTCATATTCTTCGGTAACAGGCAAAATAACAAATTCAAAAGTAGCCTCTTTTCCTTCTTCTTGTTGCGTTTCTCCTGCCAATATAGAAACAGAATAAAAGCCGTTCGGAATCTTAATTTGAGCTTTTCGAATTTTTACTAATTTTTCAACAGTTTCTACCGTGTAATTCTTTAGATAAGGAATCGTAAAAAAACAAATTTTTTCTTGCGTAACTTCTAGTAAATATCCATCTTGGCGTATTTGTAAATTGTTTTCAGGTTTCAATAATTCAATATTTTCTCCTGTCAGATTAAAGTAAATTGTATAAGGATAATTCTGAACATTTGATAATGGAATCATTTTTCCTTCTTTTACTACCTTATCTCCAAAATCAGTCATGGTTATATTGGTAATCAGATTATCAGGCAAATCATGCTGTTTTGTGTAATCTAAGAGCGTAAATGGGTCAGCCAAAATAAAATAATCCCACAAATCATTTAATATTTCTGTAAATTTATATGTACTCATAACTTCATAGCTTAAAAATATGGAAAAGTGAAATAAACCATAAATAAGCAAAAAACTCATTGCTTAATCAAATTAAACAATGAGTTTTTTATTTACTATTCCCTTAACATGAGTGACATTTTTAAGTAT
>PFKD01000147.1 GCA_002784125.1 Flexibacter sp. CG_4_10_14_3_um_filter_32_15 | reverse complement strand
CCTAGTGAGCAATTAGAAGCCTTAAAAACTCTCCAAAAACTCCGTAAAACGCTAGTTACTCATAGACAAGAGTTAGAAACCTATGTGAATGAGCAGCATCAATTTAGCAAAACTTCTACTCAAAAACTGCTTGAAGAAAATTCTAAATCAACCTTAGAACATTTGACACTACGCATAGAAGAAATAGAAAAACAAATGCATCAAATTATTCAAGATGATGCTGAATTGAAAGAACTCTATCGGCTCACTACTTCTGTAACAGGAGTTGGAAAATTAGTAGCAACAGATCGATTTACTAAATTTGATACTGCCAAACAATTAGCTTGTTATTGTGGGGTTATACCTTTTGAAAATTCTTCTGGAAAATTTAAAGGAAAAGCTAGGGTTTCAAATGGCTAATAAAACACTCAAAACAGCCTTGCATATGTGTGCTTTATCAGCTTTACAAGTAAAGGGAGAACTAAGAGAGTAGTATGAGATGGATAATCGAAAACTACATAAAAAATTGATTATCAAGGCATTACATTAAAAAATAAGGTGTATTAATTTTGTACGTTTACTTATACAAAAATCAAAATGTGTAAGAATAATAAATGCCATAACCTGTTGAGTTAATTTGAGGCAAAATAGATACATTTTTTGATTTTTTGAAAGGATTGAAAGACTTTAAGGGTTCAAAATAATATACAATTTCAGTCGCCAAAATTCCAATTCCCGCTCCTACCAAAACATCAGAAAGCCAATGTTTGTTATTTAGCATTCTGAATACGCCTGTTGTAAGAGCAAAACTATAGCCACTATACGCCAACAAAAAAGAACTTTCTTCAAATTCATTTTTCAAAACGGTTGCATTCGTAAAAGCAAAAGTGGTGTGTCCTGATGGAAAAGAAAATTCACTTCCATTAGGGCGTGTTTTTTTTGTAATTTGTTTTAATCCGTGAGTAATACTAGATGAAAATAGTTGAGAAATAAGTAAATATTTTGTTTGGTCAAACCAATGATTTTTACTTTTTGCCCCCAACATATCAGCCAAATACAATTCGACAACGGGTGCATATTGGATATAATCATCAATTTTATATTCATACTCATTTCCCACTTGGTTTCGAATTTTGGTTTTTATATTTTTTTCAAAAGTACTACCATTTACAACCGTACCAACAACTATCAAAGTAGTGGGTAAAATACTTTTTTTGAGTAGAACAGATGATTTTTTACTTCCTTTAGGAATAAGGTCATCACTTAATGTATCTTGAGCAAAAACAGTAGAAATAAAAAAAATATTTAATAAAATTAAAATAAAAATTTTATTTATATAAAAAAATAATTTTAAATTCATATAGGAAATAATTAAAAAAGTTAAATCTTTTAAATTGTCTTATGTATGGCCTAAAATACAGTTTTTAGTTGTACTTTCATATCAAGACAAAGAAATCATCGAAAAATATAGCTTTTTACTTCAACCTTATCAAAAAAATGAATTTCAAAACTCGTTCCTACAAAAAGGAATTAATGGACGAGCTCAACCTCGCTTCCGAAGACCTCAAAAAAAATCTTGATGAGCTAGAATTTATAAACACAACTTTAGGAGGTTATAAAGTTTTGACTTCGGCTTTGGATACGCTTCATAAAGAAAATAAAATTAGTAGCCATCGAAATAATCAAGAAAATCAAAAATTTGTAACCCTTGCCGATATTGGAAGTGGAGGAGGAGATACGCTTCGTCAGATTGCAAAATGGTTTGAGAAAAAAAATATCAAGGCAAAACTAACAGGAATTGATGCCAATGATTTTATGATAAAGTATGCCCAAAATAAGTCAAAAGATTTTTCTCAAATCAATTATGAAAAACTCAATGTTTTTGATATTGATTTCAAGAATGAAAATAAATACGACTGGGCTACGATGTCACTTTTTTGTCATCATTTTACAGATGAAGAGTTGACTTTGATTTTTAAGAATATTCAAAAACTCACTTCAAAAGGCTTTATCATCAATGATTTGCATCGTAATCCTATTGCTTATTACAGTATTTACTTTCTGACACGTCTTTTTAATGGTTCGTATTTAGTCAAAAATGATGCTCCTCTTTCTGTTCTTCGTGCCTTTAAAAAACAAGATTTGATTAAAATTTTAGAAAAAGCAGGAATAAAAAAGTATAGAATAAAATGGCAATGGGCGTTTCGTTTTCAGGTAATTGTAGAGAAATGATTATTGGAGAATGGAGATTAGAGATTAGGAAATGGGAAATACAAATTTTGTTGAGAGTTAGGGTATGAAAAATATAGGAAACGATTTTTAAAAAATAGGGTTCTGTATTTATTCTAACACAAACCTCAACGACGACTTTAGCCTCGTTGACGGTAAACAAAACAATAAAATTATGAATTACTCTCTTTCTTGGCTTATTTCAGAATACGAGAACTTACAAAAACAAGACAAAAACCTTGGTTATTTATTCTTTTGGGGGACACAAACCAACTCATGACGGAAGTTTTAGCAAGGCTGTTTTTAGTCAATGGTGGGAAAAGAAGTTTTCTGTAAATGGAATAATTTATCCCACAGCAGAGCATTTTATGATGGCAGAAAAAGCTCGTTTGTTTAATGATAATAAAACTTTAGAAGAAATTATGAAAGCCAAAACTGCTGCCCAAGCTAAAAAATTAGGCAGAAAAGTGACAAACTTTAATGATAAAATTTGGAAAGAAAATCGCTCTAAAATTGTCTTAGAAGGAAATTATTATAAATTTTCTGACCCAGAATATAAATCCTTTTTACTCAAAACAGGAAATAAAATTATTGTGGAAGCAAGTCCGATGGATACAATTTGGGGAATTGGTTTATCACAAAATTCTGACAAAATTTATAACCCAACTACTTGGCGAGGATTGAATTTGTTGGGTTTTGCGCTGATGGAAGTGAGAGATAAGTTGAGAAATGAGAATTAATTTAATATTTTTTTGTAATGAACATTAGGGTAAACGCACGAAAAAAAAATGTACTCGTTTAAAGCAAATCAAGCTAGTTTTTAACTTTGCAAATTGAATTTACTCTGATAGTTAAAGTG
>PFKD01000387.1:12984-13311 GCA_002784125.1 Flexibacter sp. CG_4_10_14_3_um_filter_32_15 | reverse complement strand
TATCTAACAATGCATTGATAGTATTCTGTTTAATAACATCCAGTTCCAAAGCCAGATAATCGATTTCATTCTCTTTCAATGAATCTATAATATTTTTTATAGCAGTCCTTTGGGATGACTTTGTGTGATTTTCTCCGAAGATAATAATATTAGTTCCTTCAGCTATAAAATTTCTTACAAGAGAAATGGGCGTTTGTGTTTTTAATACATCTATTGTGGATTCGCTCTTTTTTTCTAAAGATTTTGGCGCACTTTCAGGAATTGTTTTGATTTTCTCATAAATATCAGAGCCTCGTATTGAAGGATGGAAGATCGCAGCATCTCCGT
>PFKD01000387.1:0-12911 GCA_002784125.1 Flexibacter sp. CG_4_10_14_3_um_filter_32_15 | reverse complement strand
TGTATTCAAAATAGGAATTGCCTCTTCAAACTTTCCATCTAACATCAACTGACGTGCATTTTCTGTATATTTTTTGACAGAAGGTTTACAAGAAGATGCCGTAAATAAAAAGGCACTAAAAATAATTAGAAAATAAATTATTCTAGTAAAAGAGTAAATTATTTTTGTTGTTGGTGTGTTTTTATATTGTATTAGAATATTACTTTCAACAGAATCGGTAGTATTTGATTCACTACATAACCGACTGCTAGACTGATTCTTTGATTTCATTAGGGTAAACAAATAATTAAAATAACTTTAAGATAGGATTATATTTATTTTTACTCTAAACAATGCAAAAAAGTTGCCTTTTTAGATTTTAATAGTTCAATTTTTAGTATAAGTCAAGATAACGTTATAATCAATCTTCAATTTATTCAACTTAGTTATCTTAAAATTCATTTATAAATTTTGAATAAAATAATTATTTTGCTTGCAACTTAATAATCAAAAATTGCGTCTAGTTTCTGAATTAATAAAAATTTACTAAAACAAAACACAATTTAATTTAATTTATTTTCATGAAAAACATTTTTTTTTCAATCTTATTTTTGATTCTTCTTAATTTTACACCCTATTCTTCTGACTACTTAAATTAAAACAAAAAAATGAGATACATTTCCATAAAAGAAACATATCTCATTTTTAATATATCAGAAACTATGTTAGTTTGAGAAATTGATAAATCTAAATTTATCTTTTTCCACCACCTCCACCACGGTTGTTTCCACCACCAGAGTTTCCACCACGGTTATTACCACCACGGTTTCCTCCTTTAGCGTCTCCACCACCTTCATTTCTGTCATTACGATTTCCACCACGACGGTTTCCACCACGGTCATTTCTGTCATTACGGTTTCCACCACGGCGATTACCACCACGGTCATTTCCACCACGTCCACCACCACGTTCTTGCTTCTCAGCAAGTGCAGCAGGAGATAAATCTTGCTTTCCGTAAAGCTGACCTTTATAGATCCATACTTTAATACCTATTTTTCCATAGATAGTATTTCCTTCACTTACAGCATAATCAATATCAGCACGAAGTGTGTGAAGAGGCGTGCTTCCTTCTTTATAAAGTTCTACACGAGCCATCTCAGCCCCCCCCAAACGACCAGCCAATTTGACTTTGATACCTTCAGCTCCTGCACGCATAGCAGCTTGGATCGCTTGTTTCATCGCACGACGGTGTGACATACGAGCTTCTAATTGTTGAGCAATATTTTCACCTACCAAACGAGCATCCATTTCTGGGCGTTTGATTTCGAAGATATTGATTTGTACTTCTTTGGAAGTCAATTTTTGAAGTTCGTTTTTGAGGTTATCTACCTCTTTACCTTCACGTCCGATTACTACGCCAGGGCGAGAAGTATGAACAGTAACGGTAATGCGCTTGAGAGTACGTTCGATGATAATTTTAGAAATACCACCACGTTGAATTCTAGCACGAATATATTTACGAATTTTTTCGTCTTCTACGAGCTTGTCAGCGAAAGTTTTGCCACCGTACCAGTTTGAGTCCCAGCCTTTAACAATACCCAAGCGAAAGCCAACAGGATTTACTTTTTGTCCCATAGTGTTAGTTTTTAGTTATTCTTGGTTTGATTTGTCGTTTGATTCCAAAGCCTCTGCTGCTTGCTCTGCTGCCTGATTCGCAATCGATTCAGTCATGTCTGCAAGTGAAGCACCTTCTGATGGTAATCCAACAACAAGTGTAATGTGGTTAGAACGCTTACGCACACGGTGAGCACGTCCTTGAGGAGCTGGTTGAATGCGTTTGAGCATTTTACCACCATCAACAAAAACAGTTTTTACAACTAAGCTACCAATTTGGTTAGCGAAATCTTCGTGTTTAACTTCCCAGTTGGCTACAGCCGAAAGAAGTAATTTTTCCATATAACGAGCACCAACTTTGGGCTCAAATTTTAACATATTTATTGCAGAACTTACTTTTTTTCCACGTATCATATCAGCGACTAAGCGCATTTTACGTGGAGATGTAGGTACGTTCTGTAATTTAGCAACAGCTTCCATTTATTAATTGTTTAGAAAGGTGAAACAGAATTAAAAAAAACGACTACCTTACTTCTTACCACGCTTATCTTTCTTAGCAATATGCCCACGAAAGTTGCGAGTAGGTGAAAATTCTCCTAATTTATGACCAACCATGTTGTCAGTTACATAAACAGGAATGAATTTATTGCCGTTATGAACAGCAAAAGTATGTCCGATAAAGTCTGGAGAAATCATAGAACGGCGAGACCAAGTCTTGATGACGGTCTTCTTGCCAGTCTGCTCTAAAGCAGCTACTTTTTTCTCTAAGCGATAGTCTATATAAGGACCTTTTCTGAGTGAACGAGCCATAATTAAGAGTTACGAGTTTTACGACGAGTAATAATAAAGCTATTGGAGTATTTATTGACCTTGCGAGTCTTTTGTCCTTTAGCATATAAGCCATTGCGTGAGCGAGGGTGACCACCAGATGATTTCCCTTCACCACCACCCATTGGGTGATCGACAGGATTCATTGCAACACCACGAGTACGAGGGCGACGACCTTGCCAACGCTTACGACCAGCTTTACCCATAATTACGTTCATGTGGTCGCCATTAGATACTGTACCAACAGTAGCATAACACGTACCTAGAATCATGCGAGTTTCACCAGAAGGAAGTCTAAGAATAGCATATTTGCCATCACGAGCTACCAATTGAGCATAAGCTCCAGCACTACGAGCAAGGCTTGCACCTTGACCAGGTTTCATTTCAATACAATGTACGATTGTACCTAAAGGCATAAGACCAAGAGGAAGACAGTTTCCTACATCTGGAGTAGCATTCTCTCCAGACATAACAGTTTGTCCTACTTTGATTCCTTGAGGCGCAATCATATACGCTTTTGCACCGTCTGCATAAAAAAGCAGAGCGATACGAGCCGTTCGGATTGGGTCATATTCGATAGTCTTCACCGTAGCAGGAACACCATGCTTTAAACGTTTGAAGTCTATGATACGGTAGCGTTTTTTGTGTCCACCACCACGTTGACGAATTGTCATTTTCCCTGATCCGTTACGACCACCAGACCTTTTCCAAGGTGCTAGTAAAGACTTCTCAGGAGTGCTTGTCGTAATTTCCTCAAATGTAGG
The DNA here is from genome assembly GCA_002784125.1 of Flexibacter sp. CG_4_10_14_3_um_filter_32_15. Taxonomy (GTDB): domain Bacteria; phylum Bacteroidota; class Bacteroidia; order Cytophagales; family Bernardetiaceae; genus Bernardetia. The sequence goes on along the minus strand of PFKD01000387.1, from coordinate 9,726 downwards.
AGCAATACGAAAACGCTGACCTGGAGTCATTGGTTTTAACTTTTTAACAGCCATGTTGATTTTGATTAAACGAAAAAGGCTTTGCAGCACAATAACTTCAGTTATCAGTTATCAGCAACCAGTAATCAGTTAAATACTTTTAACTAACTAGCTTTCACCTTGAATACGAAATTCATGATAAATGAATAACCGTTTTTCTGCGCTATTACTGCTACTTTTTCGTGGTTTCTTCTATTAAGAAACAGTACAACTAAAATGAAAAAAAAGAGAACTAGCCTTGACATTAATAAAATAACGATTAGTGATTCGTGTTTAGTGATTAATGAATTGCTAATTATTCATTGGCATTTAATTCATCACTTCTCACTAAAAGTTAATCCCTATTTATGTTCTCTTACAGAATAAAAAAAGAAGTTTTTTAATTAGTGTTTAGTTCTCAATGATTAGTGATTAATTGAATACAAAATAGATATGAATCACATTTATTTCATTAACTAATCACTTATCACTAAAAACTAATCACTATTTATGCTTCTTCAGTATCAAATATATCAATTGCGCTTCCTTTTTCAAGTTGCACAAATGCTTTTTTGTAAGTCGATGTATGACCTTTAGTAATTGCCGTTTTCAAATAACGATATTTCGGTTTACCGAAAATAATTGCTGTACGTACCTTAACAACTTTAGCATCTTGGTCTGCATACATTTTTTCAACAGCAGTTTTGATTTCTGCCTTTGTAGCTTTTTTATCTACAATGAAAACATATACACCATTTTCGTTCATTGCTGTTGCTTTCTCGGTAATTACAGGCTTTTTCAAAATAGTTTTCATATTTCTTTTCTAATTTAACTTTTTAAAAAATTGTAATAAAATTAGAACTAAACAATTACAATCTTAATTTACTTTTTGCAAGTGTATTATATTCGTAATTTTTAATTCGTAATTCGTAATTGTCTAGTTAGCTTCAGCTTGAATTACTTCTAATGCACCTTCTGCAAGTACTACCACATCACTATTCATGATATGATAGGTATGTAATTGATTTGCTGGCAAAACTTTAGTTTTTGGCAAGTTGCGAGCCGAACGATATACTACATCGTTTTGTTCTCCTGTTACAACTAGCACTTTTTTACCTGAAAGATTTAGGTTATTGAGTAAAGCAATAAACTCTTTCGTTTTTGGAGTATCCATTACTAGATCTTCCATTACTGTAATTGCTTCTGCTTTTGCTTTGTGAGAAAGAGCCGATTTACGAGCTAATTGTTTTACTTTACGGTTCAATTTGAAGCCATAATTACGAGGCTCTGGTCCAAAAATACGACCACCCCCTACAAATACAGGAGATTTGATACTACCTGCACGTGCGCCTCCAGTTCCCTTTTGGCGTTTGATTTTACGAGTTGAACCCGACACTATACCTCTATGTTTAGAAGAGTGCGTTCCTTGACGTTGGTTAGCTAAGTATTGCTTAACGTCTAAGTAAATAGCATGGTCATTTGGTTCGATGGCAAATACGCTGTCTGAAAGTGTAGCGTTTTTACCGATTTCTTTTCCTTCTTTATTTAAGATGGGTAATTCCATAATGATATTTCGTTTTTTGTTATTGTTGGTATTTATAATAATACCGACAACGGCAAGATTGGAATGAAAGTAATCTAAAAGTAAATTCTGAAATAGTAATTATTTTATACTGCTCAGATAAATTACAAGTTAAAATTAGAGTTGAATTTAATTCAGTATCTATAAAATTAACGTTGAATAAGAATAGTAGAATTGTTTGCACCTGGAACTGCACCTGAAACGACAATAAGATTTGCCTCAGGCATAATTTTTTCTACACGCAAGTTTTTCACTTTCACACGATTACCACCCATACGCCCAGCCATACGCATACCTTTGAATACACGAGAAGGATAAGAAGAAGCACCAATTGAACCGGGAGCACGTAAACGGTTATGCTGACCGTGAGTAGCTTGACCTACACCACCGAAGTTATAACGCTTAACTACACCTTGAAAACCTTTACCTTTAGAAGTTCCGACAACATCTACAAATTGACCTTCTTCGAAAAGATCTGTAACGCTTAGTTCCTGACCTACTTCGTAAGTTGTTTCAGATTCTACACCCATGTTACGAAACTCTACAAGTTTGTGTTTAGGAGTAGTTCCTGACTTTTTGAAGTGTCCTTGAAGTGGCTTAGGAGTATTTTTTTCTTTACGCTCTCCAAAACCCATCTGTACGGCACAATAACCGTCTGTATCTTCAGTCTTGACTTGTGTAACGACACAAGGACCAGCTTGTATTACTGTGCATGCGACACTGCGTCCATCGGCATCAAACAAACTAGTCATTCCGATTTTTTTACCAATTAAACCTATCGGCATTATACTGGAATTTAATTATTAGGCGAAGTCATAAAAGCATAAATTTATTTTCATTTGTAAAAAACAAAAAATCCATTTCCCAAAAATTTACTTTTATACCTCTAAATTTGAATAATTGAAGAAAAATAGTGGTTTGATTATCAACATTTTACAATAAAAAAATTATAAAAATGCTGCTTAAAAAACATAGTCTTCCTATATTTGGGAGTGCAAAAATACTAACTCTTTAATTAACAAGCAACTAATAAGCTAAAATAAATTGAGAAAAATGTAGAAGTGCAGTATATTTCTAAAGTTTTTGTTCTGATAATTTGTATCTACACAAAATAACAGAATAAAAAGTATTTGTTTTCTTTTTATAAAAATTCGTAATTTTGATGTATGCCAAAATTTTTAACAGGACATAACCTAAATCATAAAGTAGGAGAAATTATCGAAAAAGCTGAAAAAAGATTAATTCTTATTTCGCCTTATATTCGTTTGCATTCCTATTACAGAAAATTATTACAAGTAAAACTCATCAATCCCAATCTTGAAATAATTGTTCTTTTTGCCAAAAGTGGTGCAAATCCTATGAAAAATATTGCTGTAAAAGATGTAGAATTTTTCAAACAATTTACTAATATTGAACTTCGGATTGAACCCAAATTACACGCAAAATATTACGCCAACGAAAAAGAATCTATTCTGACTTCGATGGATTTGTATGATTATTCACAAGAAAATCATATTGAAGCTGGCGTTTTGAGTACTTCTAATGTTTTTAATAATATTTTGGGAGATTCTTTTGATATTCAAGCCTACGACCATTTTCTTACCGTGGTAGCAAAAAGTGAAATTATTTATAAAGCTGTTCCAGAATATTCGTATAATTTACTTGGGCAGAAAAAATTTAAAGGCGTTACTATTGAAATTGATTTGATTCCTTTTGAATGACTTTGGGAAATGGGAATTAGGAATTAGGAAATAGGAAATAGGCTAAAATATTTTATCTTCTTTATTATCCTATCAATAAGATTCTAAAAGATATTTATCGAAAATCCTATTGATTCAATCTACTTTTTTCAAAAAAAATACGTATTTTAGGATATAGGTTATAATTTTGTTAGAGTATACAAGATAATTGTAATCCTTTCATATAAAATTATCAATCATTTTTTCCGTCCTAACAAACAACAAGCAAAAACTCATCACTTTCCAATTTTATAGATTATGAATCCATTAGAAAAAGCCTTGCAGGAAGCAAAACAACAAGAAAAAAAAGAACAACAACAAGAAACACTACAAAACGAAAATCAAAATAAAGAAACTCAAATAGAAACAACTCAAAATGCCCTTCCTAAAAAACCAAAAAGTCCTTTGGATATGATTTTTGACGAAGAACCACAAGAAGAAATAAAAGCAGAAATTCAAAATGTTGTTCCTAAAAAAGCAATAAATCCTTTAGATATGCTTTTTGAGGATTTTAAAGACGATGAACAAGAAGCACAAAAACAAGAGGTACAAAAAGAACAAGAAGTAAAACAGGAAAAGAAAGAACAACAACCCACTTCTTTTACTAATCCTTTGGATAGAAACGATGCTTTTTCAGAAGAGGAAATGAATCAGCTAAGAGAAGAACTAGAAAACCTACATAAACAAAATGAACCAAAAGAAGAAAAAATAGAAGAAGTAAAGGAAAACATCGAGCTAGAAATTGAATCAGAATATGTGTCAGAAGAAGAAATCGAAAGTGATTTTTTTAAAAATATAGAGTTTTCAGAAGATTTGCCAAAGCCTAAAATTCATCTAAATGGATTTGCCAAAAAATCAAATGATGATACAAAAGAAGAGAAGCAAACCGAAGTGGAGGAAAATCAAGAAAAAACACCTGCCATAACAAACGAAACAGAAAATGACCTATCTTTGCCTTCTTTAGAAGACAAAATCAATTCCATTCAAAAAGAATTAGAAATGGAAACGGATTTGTTTGAAATTAAACACCTAAAAGACTCAATAGAAGAGCAAGAAATGCAACAAAAACACACAACAAACCAACAAATTGAAGAATTGCCTACTAATGTGATAAACGACGTAGAACAACAAATTGCAGTAGAGGCTATTTTGAAACAAGAAATTGAAGATGAAAAAATAATAGTTTCTCAAGAAGAAAAAACAGAAATTAGAAAATCATATTCAGAAGAAGAAATGATTTTTGATAGAACTGATATTTCTGATGAGCAGCTTATTCATTTATACAAATCGCTTCTGATGCCTCGCTTGATTGAGGATAGAATGCTGATTGCACTTCGTCAGGGCAAGATTTCAAAATGGTTTTCGGGATATGGACAAGAAGCCATCTCTGTCGGAATTGCAGAAGCGATTCAAACAGACGAATATTTATTGCCACTTCACAGAAATTTAGGTCTTTTTACTTCACGCAAAATAGAACTTAAAAAACTTTTTGCACAGTTTCAAGGCAAAAAAGAAGGTTTTACGAAAGGTAGAGATAGGTCGTTTCATTTCGGAACAAATGAACATCATATTGTCGGAATGATTTCGCATTTGGGGCCTCAACTGACTGTTGCAAACGGAATTGCTTTAGCTGATGTTTTGGAAAATAAAAAGCGTGTTACAGTTACTTTTACTGGCGATGGTGGAACTTCGCAAGGAGATTTTCATGAAGCTCTCAATGTAGCTGCCGTTTGGGATTTGCCTACTATTTTTGTGGTGGAAAATAATGGTTATGGACTTTCTACACCAAGTCATGAGCAGTTTCGTTGTAAGCAATTTATTGATAAAGGAATTGGCTACGGAATGAAAGCCGTACAAGTAGATGGAAATAATATTTTAGAAGTTTATTCTACTGTTAAGAAATTGGCTGAAGAAATGCGTGAAAATCCTCGCCCTGTTTTATTGGAAATGATAACTTTCCGTATGCGTGGACACGAGGAAGCATCAGGAACTAAGTATGTACCAAAAGAACTTTTTGAGGTTTGGGAGAAAAAAGATCCAGTTATTAATTATGAAAAATTCTTAGTAGAAAATACTATTCTGACAGAAAAAGAAACAAAAGAAATTAGAGAAGGATTTTTTGAAAACATAAAAAATGCCCTAGACAAAGCCTTAGAATTGCCTAAGATTGTTCCAAATACAGAAGAGGAAGTTGCAGATATGTATGCTCCTCATGAGCAAGAACTTATTGCTCCAATTAGTAGTAATCAAACTCAAAAACGTTTGATTGATGCTATTTCAGATTCACTACGTCAAAGCATGGAACGCTACCCAAAAATGACTATTATGGGGCAAGATGTGGCTGATTATGGTGGTGTTTTCAAAATTACAGATGGTTTTGTAGAGCAGTTTGGAAAAGAGCGTGTCAGAAATACACCTCTTTGTGAGTCTGCTATTGTGGGTGCAAGTTTAGGACTTTCTATTCGTGGCTGGAAGGCTGTCATGGAAATGCAGTTTGCTGATTTTGTAACGTGTGGATTCAATCAAATTATTAATAATCTAGCTAAATCTCATTACCGTTGGGGACAAAATGCTGATGTTGTGGTTCGTATGCCAACAGGTGCAGGCGTTGCAGCAGGGCCTTTTCATTCACAATCTAATGAAGCGTGGTTTGCTCATACTCCAGGGTTGAAAGTTGTTTATCCATCTTCTCCCTATGATGCAAAAGGTCTTTTGAATGCTTCTATTGAAGACCCAAATCCAGTTATTTTCTTCGAACATAAAGCTCTCTATCGTGCCATTTCAGAGGATATTTATGATGATTATTATACACTTCCTATCGGAAAAGCTGCCACCATCTTAGAAGGCGAAGATGTCAGTATTATTACCTACGGAATGGGGGTTCATTGGGCAAAAAAGGCAGCTCAAGAACTGAATGAGGAATTGGGAGATAGTCATTCTTTAGAAATTTTGGATTTAAGAACACTACTTCCTTGGGACAAAGAAGCAGTTTCAGAAACGGTTAAGAAGACAGGAAAAGTAATTATTTTACACGAAGACTGCCTAACTGGTGGAATCGGTGGAGAAATTTCGGCTTGGATTGCAGAACATCATTTTACAAATCTTGATGCGCCAATTATGCGTGAGGGAAGTTTGGATACGGCTGTTCCGTTTAGTGCCGACTTAGAGAAAAATTTCTTGCCTTATGAACGTTTTGTAGAGAAACTTAAAAAATTATTGCTGTATTAGAATAATGCAGTATTTATTCAATATTAAAATGCCACAGAAATTATTTTTTGTGGCATTTTTTAGTTCTCTTCAAAAAAAGCCTTTATCTTTGAATTTTATTTATTGAAGCTATTTAAGAATAACCATTCTTAAATAACTTCATTTTTATATCTCTAATTTTTATGAATTAAAATGACTTTAAAGGATAGTTTAGACAGAGAAAATAATAGTATTGGTTTTTTGAGAGTTGTTTTGGCTACTTTAGTAGTTATTCAACATGCTTATGTCCTTCGTCCTTTAGGAAAAGAGCCTATTGGAAATATAATGGAAGGGCTTAGTTTGGGAAATTTAGGTGTCTATGGTTTTTTTATAATTAGTGGCTATCTCATAACTGCTAGTTTTATTCATTCGAAATCATTTACTAACTTTCTTTGGCGCAGAATATTACGTATTTTTCCAGCCTTTTGGGCGTGTCTTTTAGTTACAGTTTTGTTTTTTGCTCCTATTGCTTATTATATCCTCAACTCTACTTTAGATGGGTATTGGTTGGGTGGTCAAACAGACTCTCCTTTTAGTTATTTATACAAAAATCTATTCTTATCTATCCACCAAGCAGATATTAATGGAATAATTACTAGTGCTACAGAACAAGGTATTTTAGCAGAGCAAAGTTTTAATGGTTCGCTTTGGACACTTATCCATGAGTTTAGGTTATATATTTTGACTGGAGTTATAGGCTTTTTCTTGTTCAAAAGGCCTAAAAGATATTGGATTTTTTATGTCATTTTTATTTTATATACAGTACACCATTTTTTAGATTCCGAAAAAAGTAGAATTTTATACCGTCTATATGTAAACAACGCAACTGTTCTTTTACCTATTTACTTTTTTATAGGCTCTTGTTTTTATCTACTTCGTGGCAAAATAAAAATTAATACGATTGGAATTATACTAGCTATTTTAGTAACAGCAATTAGTGTTTATTTTGAGTTTCATTATTATGTATTTCCGTTTACTTATGCGTATATTTTACTATGGTTGGCAGTAAAATTACCTTTTACGGACTGGGAAAGAAAATATGGAGATTATTCGTATGGAATTTATATTTATTCTTTTATCATTCAGCAGATTTTCATCTTAAAAGGTTGGATAGTTGATATGCACCCTTTGGTTTTTAGTCTTATTTCATTATTTGCGACATTACCTTTCGCATTTTTGAGCTGGAAACTGGTCGAAAAACCTGTATTGCGCTTAAAAAATTGGAATATGAGAAAGGAATATGATAACTTCTTTACTAAAAAAAATAAAAAAGCTCAATCAGATGTATAGTAAATGTTATCACATTCATTTACAGGTCTAATAATTAGCAAGTTATAAAAAGTAAAATAGTTTTGCTTTCCGTAGCGATAAGTTTGCAAACCTATCGCTACGGAAAAATGAACAGTACTAAATTCTGTGATAACGTTTAATGACTATCTTTTTCATAAAACAAAACGCAAAGGCAATTTAAAGTCTTCTGTTTCTTCTTGCCAAATCATAGAATTAATCTTCCAATCTCCTTTGATTAATAACAATTCCATACTTGCCATTCCTTTTTTGTTTTCGATGTTTTTGTCGTAATAACAAATCTCAAAACCACCAAAACGCTGTGCAATGTGTCCAAACTGTTCTACTTTGTAATTGAGTTCTCGCACATAAAAAGGAGGAAAATCGTTTTGTTGAATCTGTGAGCGAAACAAACTAATAAATCTATCAACAGACAAACGAATCGGCTCACCATACGTATTATTTGCCATGATAGCAGAAGGCGTAAAACAGTTTCTCAGTTCGTTCCAAATTGGCTTTTCATTTCCATTATTTCCATAAAAAGACAAAACACGGTACATCTGTGCTACTCTGACATTTACATCGTCAGTAGGAGGCATAATATCTTCAAAATCTTTCATAGTACCATTTTCAATACTACTCTTCAAATTACTAATATCTACATTAGTTTGCTCTAAATCTTGCTTTATTCTTTCCAAAAGGTCTGTTTTTTCCAAAATTGTTGCCATAGTAGTTTTATTTTTAAGGATGAAGGAAGGAATTGAATAACTGATTTCTTTAAAAATCTACGATAAGTGGTAAAAAATAACGACTTTAATAAAGATACAAAAAACTTTTTATAGTACAAATTTTAAAACTAAAAATCAGTAGGGAAAATTATACTCTGCCCCTCAAATTATCTCTTAAAACTTGTTTTACTCAATAGCGTTACAGTAAAAAACGATAGAAAAGCCAAGGAAAATATATTTAAACCTATCTTTTTACAGCACTTTGATAAGTTTTTTATTGTAAAATTGCTTATCTTTCAATAGATTTACGAATAGATATTCAAACTACGTGTTAAACATTTTTTGCCTTTATTATTTTATGCGTATATTTTTAGCGTAACCATTTTACGTAAAAAAAATTACAGTATTAATTATTAGAATAAATTTATAGTATAATCAATTACCTATGTTAAATCTTCTCTTAGAAATCGGTGCAACAGACAAATCCTTTTGGGATTATTCCTTCAAAATCGGAGATGTAATTTTACTTTTGCTACTCGGTTTTGGTGCATACCAAGGTTACCTAAAAGGAATTATTGTCGAACTATTATCTTTATTTCTACTCATTTTTATTATCTATTGGGTAATGACAGGTACTTTTTATGGATTTGATTCCTTGAGAGATAACCCTTCAGTAGGTGAGTTTTCCAAACGTACCACACCATTCCTAACTTTTATCATTGTTACGATTGTCCTTTCAGTAGCATTGCAGTTTTTAGCAAATTGGAGTAGAAAGTTTTTGAGTTTTACTCTTTTTGGTTCTGCAGATTCTTTTATTGGAGGTATTTTTAGTCTTATAAAATACTGTTTTGTTATTGGACTCGTAATGACTCTTTGTATTGATATTGGGCTTTTCCAAGAGGACGAAATTAGAGCAAAATCATTGCTTATGCCTTTAGTAATGGATGTTTTTACATATATAGTAATTGTATTAGATGGAATAGGAGTAGATATAAATGACCTTTTAGTAGGTATAAAAAGTTTGCTTGAAAGACCTTAAAAACAACACTTTGCTTTTCTAAAAAAGCCTAAAATATCTTTTTCTACAATTAACATGAGTGACATTTATAAAATCTAAAATAGTCCT
>PFKD01000397.1 GCA_002784125.1 Flexibacter sp. CG_4_10_14_3_um_filter_32_15 | reverse complement strand
TCCTTGCATAGGACAAAGATACAAAAAAGTTAGTATAATTGTGTCTGACTACTTAGGAATGATTTTTTTTACCCTTCTTTCTCCCAATCACAAAGACAAATATCTTATTTCTTCGCATAAAAAGAGATTAGGAAAAATTTTAGATGCGTATGAATTTAGAGAAGAATAAAAAAACTATTGACAATCTTTTGAAAAGACTATCAATAGTTTATCATCAATTTGAAATTATTTTATTACCTCAAGGCTACCAAAGTAACACCTGCGCCACCTCTATCAGCGTGTTCATCTTTGATACTCTGAACTTGTGGATACTGGCGCAACGCATCTCTCACTACTTGGCGCAAAACGCCCTCACCTTTTCCGTGCAAGATTCTAAGACTTTTTTGAGAAAGCATAACAGCATCGTCCATAAATTCGGTTACGATTGGATTTACTTCTTCGGCACGTTTTCCACGCACATCCAAATCTGGACTAAAATGTAAAACTTTATTGTGAAGTGTTGAACCTGAATTTGAACTTGAGCTATTGGAAGCATTCATATTTCCTGTAATGGAAGTAGGAAGTATTTTTTCATCTACTTTTTGCAAACGGTTCATTTTGACAGTCGTTTTGAGCGAACCAATTCGAAGCAAAGCATCTTTATTTTTGATAGAAAGAACCTCTGCCACAGCCGTTTGTCCTTTTATCTGCACAAAATCGCCTTGTTTTATTTCGGTGTCCACGTAACGAATCATTTCTTCATCGTTTTTAGGAAGTTGTTTTTCTTTTGATTCGTATTCTACCTTATTGAGTTCATCTTGCAAGTTATCCAAATCTTTTCTAGCCGATTTTGTGATTTGTTTGTCGGCTTGTTGTTCTTTGATAGTTCGGATGGTATTTTCGATGCGCTGATTTGCTTTTTGAAGTAAAGCCTGTGCTTCGTTTTTGGCTTCTTGCATGTACTTTTGCTTATTTTTCTTCAAATCATCTTTCAATGCTTGATTTTCTCTAAGCAATTTATCTACTTCTAAGCCTTGTTTTCTGAGGTTGGTTTGTTCTCTATCTAAATTGGAACGTTGTTTTTCTAGTTGTCTTAATAAGCGTTCTACTTCTAACTGTTCGCCACCCAGTTTTGAATGCGCCGATTTAATTACATCGGAAGGTAAACCTATTTTTTTGGCAATTTCTAACGCAAACGAACTCCCCGGTTTTCCTATTTCTAACTTAAATAAGGGTTCTAATTTATCAACATCATAACGCATTGCCCCATTGACAATAAACTGCGATTTTTCTGCCATAAATTTGAGGTTCGCATAGTGCGTCGTAATGACAGCATACATTCTCTGTTTTTCAAATTCTTCTAAAATGGCTTCTGCTATTGATGCACCTACTTGTGGTTCTGTTCCTGTTCCAAATTCATCAATTAGAGCAAGTGTTCGTTTGTTTCCTGCAATGAGGAATTTTTTCATATTGTAAAGATGCGAACTGTACGTACTTAGGTCATTGTCAATCGATTGTTCGTCACCTATGTCGATAAAAAGCTGGTCAAAAATTCCAATTTTCGAGCCTTCTTGTACTGGAATAAGTAATCCACTTTGAAACATATATTGCAGCAAACCAACCGTTTTTAAGAGAACCGATTTACCACCTGCGTTAGGTCCTGAAATAAGCAAAATTCGTTGATTTCCATCTAAAAACAGCGTATTTGGAAGAACTGTTTTTCCTTGTTTTTTGTAGGATAAATAAAGAAGAGGGTGATAGGCATTTTGCCAATCTATCAAAGCACGTTTTTGGAAATTTGGATTGATAGCATTTAATTTTATAGCAAAACGAGCTTTTGCACGAATAAAATCTACTTGCGCCAAAAACTCATACGCATATTTTAATGTATATAAATGAGGGCGTAAAAATGTTGTGAGGTCGGTCAGAATACGCACAATTTCGAATCGTTCTTGGTGCATAAACTGTTTAATGTCGTTATTCAAATCTACGATTGCTTCAGGTTCTATAAAAATAGTTTGTCCTGTTGAAGATGTATCGTGAACGATTCCTTTTAGTTGTTTTCGATATTCTGTTTTGATAGGAACGACCATTCTGCCTTCTCTGACAGTTGTATCGACATCAGAGCGCAAATAATCATTTTTTCGGAGTCCTTCTACAATAGAAACTAATTTTTTACGAAGTGTAACCTGTGTTCTGACAATGGCTTGACGGATTTTTCGCAGTTCTGGCGAAGCATTACTTCGCATTTGTCCTTTATCATCAATTACTCTTTCGATATCTTGAATGACTTCATAAGGAACTTCTATATCCTTACACATCGTTTGAAGGCGTGGAAATTCTTCTTTAGGCTGTCTTCTTATTACTCTCAAAGTTTGATACAATGTATCTAAAGAGCGTTTGACATCATAAAACTCTTCTTCTGTCAAAAAATTATTTACAATCGAAGCCTTTGCTAGATAAGGCGCAACATCAAAATAATAACTTTCTGGTGGGCTTTGTCCTGTTTCTATGAGTTTCTTAAATTCGGCTGTTTGTTCTGTCAGACTAGCAATGGTTTCATAATCATTATGAAACTCCATTTTATCTATAAGTTGCCTTCCCAAAATGCCTTGACATTGGTCGGCTAAAAGTTCTCGGACTTTATCAAATCCTAATTTTATTTCTATATTTTCTGGATAAACCATAATTTCAGTTATCAGTTATCAGTTTTCAGTTATACAGCAACCAGTAAATTTCATTTATATAAATTAAACGACCACTTTTTAGAATTTGATGAATCAAACGGCTACTTGTAGAACTATTTTATGTATTGTTGTTTTGTAATGATTAGATAACCTATTTTTAGTCTTTTTGATTCAAAAATGTCAATATTTTTTTTGAAGTAATTGTAAATCAATGTGTTTACTCGCTTATAAAAATTTTATCAGTAATAAAATGGCAAGCTATTTTCCTACAAAAATATAAATAGGTTCATTTTAATCAATATAAGTGACATTTTTCAAATTCTGTAAATTGATCAATTTTTGACAAAATAATAGTTTGCTTTTTTCCATAAA
>PFKD01000269.1 GCA_002784125.1 Flexibacter sp. CG_4_10_14_3_um_filter_32_15 | reverse complement strand
GTAAATCTAAGTGATAGATGGGAAGAAGTACAAAATATGTTAAGAGCAGCATAAGAAACGACAATTTGTTATGCACCCGATACAAAGAGGGTAAACAGTTTCACAAGCAATACAAGTTTAGTTTTGAGTATTATTTTATTATTTGAAATTTCCCCAATCTCTATTCTCTTGCCCTACGCCCCAATGATTACATTTCAAACCCAATCACAAGAACATCGTCAATTTGTTTTTCGCCTCCTTTCCATTCAATAAAATTACGTTCTACTTCGTGTTTGAGTTCGAAAATATGGAAAGATTTTAACTTTTCTATCAATAATTGAAAACGTCTTTTAGAGTATTTTTTGCTGTGCTTTCCTCCAAATTGGTCTAAATAACCATCTGTAAGTAGATAAAAACGAGTTCCTTTTTCTGGTGTTAGTGTGTGGGCTGTAAAATCTCTTTCCAGTTGTTTGGCAACTCCTCCGACGTGGTAACGATCGCCTTTTATTTGATTTATTTTTCCATTTGGTGTAATATAAAGCAAAGAGTTTTTTGCACCTGAATATTGGATTTCATTTGTCGTTGTATTCAAAACACACAAAGAAATATCCATTCCATCACGATTTTCTGTTTCTTCTTGTTTTAGTGTCTGAACGACTCCGTTGTGAAGTTCATTCAAAATCAAGTTACTTTCTGTTATTCCTCTCCAAACGACAATTTGAGTCAGCAAATCATTTCCTATCACAGACATAAATGCCCCAGGTACGCCGTGTCCTGTACAATCAACAGCAGCAATAACAATTTTGTCATCTTTTTCAGCAAAGAAATAAAAATCACCTGAAACAATATCTCTAGGATTGAAATAAACAAATGATTTTGGTAAAATTTCTTCTAAAAGGTTTTGACTTGGAAGCATCGCCTTTTGAATACGCTTGGCATAATTTATACTTGCCGTAATATTTTTGTTTTGAAGCTGAATTTTTTCTTGTTGTGCTTCTAAATACTCATTTTGTGCAAAAATAGACTGGTTTTGAGATTCTACTAAATCACGTTGAGCCAGTATTTCTTCTGTTTGCTGTTCTAACTCTGCTTTTTGAGCTTGTAGTTTTTCGTTTTGTTGCAATACTTCTGCTGTTCGTTCCAAAATTCTACTGACAAGTAAGTTTACATCTTTCGAAAGTCTTCCTATTTCGTCTTTGTGTTGTATCGGAATTGGTTTCCATTCTACCGAAAAATCACTCTCAATTACATTATGAATTGTTTCTGAAATACGTTTGATAGGCGTTCCTAGTTTTCGTATCATCCATAATCCCAAAATGAGGTTCAAAAAAATACTTGCAGTTACTACCCAAATTAGGCGTTTTCGACTTTGTATTCTAAAATTTTCACTGTCTTTATGGATTTCTCTGTTTATGTCTTCGATGGCTATTTCTATCTGATTAGATAACTGATTGAGCTTTCCTTTTAACCCTAATTTACTTCTATATCCGATTTTTCGCTCCGTTCCTGCTAATCTTCTCCATAAGGTTTCATATTTATTGACTAATTCTTTCCACTCTGTGCGATTTTCTGTTCTGATAGTTATATTTCTATATTCTTTTTCTGTAAAAGTTTCAATATGATTTTGAAGTTCTATCAAAAGTGCATTTACTTGTTCGATTTGAGCCTCTTCTTTATATAAAAGAAAATGCTGTTCGGCTTGTCGGATTTTATAAAGTAAAAGTTTGTCTAAAGGCGTTTTGAGAAGAGAATCCAAATGTTCGCTCATTTTTCCTTCATATCCTTGATTTTTGAAACCTCTTTGATAAATTTTGGTAACTAAATCATCAAAAGTAGCTTCGTATTTAATGACTGAACGACGAAGCGTATCAATACGATGACGTAAATTTGTTGAAGGAATAAGGGGGTGTGTTCGTAGGTCTAAAAGGTTATTTCTAAGTTTTGAGGTGAGTTCTCGGTGTTGCAAAACATAATAACTATCGCCTGTTTCATAAAAATCTAAATTTAGGGCTTCTGAGCTAAAAAAATCACGTTCTAGCTTATCAGTTTGGCGAATATCCAAATCAATTTGAGAAAGCGTCGCAGTCAGTTGTTCTATTCGGTGCATCTGTGCATCATACCAAAAAAGCATTGTTGCAAGTGTGATAGTGGCAAAAAGAAACACAAAAAAGGATAAAAACAATTTGGATTTTATGGTAAAAAGGAGCTTCACGGAGATAGGATGAGCGTTAGTTTGTAGTTAGGATTGGATGTATTATTTGGATTAAATGCCGTTTCTATAACTTAAAAATACACATTAAAACTCTTTAGCGCAAATTTTAAAAAAGTAAACCCTAAATTTATTCATTGACTTTAGTTAAAACGTTGATTGGGTTAGATAAATTATACAAATGGAAGATAACTTATCAATATCCTATCTAATGGCACAAACTATTTTTTTTTAAAAGTCTATTCTGAGTCAGTTCAGTAATAATTTCTTCACGATTATTTCTACTTATTGGTATTTTTTTATCCTTAATTATCACTTGATTTCCTTTAATACTCTCAACGGCATTTTTAGAAACAATAAAAGATTTTTGAACACGCAAAAAATCAGATTTTGGTAATTCTTCCTTAGCTTGTTGTAAGGTTAGGTAAGTCAGAAAAATACCCCTTTTTTCGGTCTGAATTTCTATGTAATTGCGTTTTGATTCAATAAAAAGTAGTTCCTTAAAATGAATTTTTTCTAAACGATTATCTATTTTGATAAAGAAAAATGTTGGTAATTCTTGCTTTTCAGTTGTGTCAAATTTATTGATTTGTTCTTGTAATTTGTGCGCTGGTTTCAAAAAGCGTGAAAAAGAAATTGGTTTGACCAAATAACCGACCACATCCAATTCGTAACCTTCAAGTGCATATTCTGAGTACGCTTTGTCAAAATCACAAACGGACGATTTGTAGTAGGCACAGAACGCAAAAAGTCAATTCCTGAAAGCTTTGGTATATTTATATTCAAAAAAATAGCATTT
>PFKD01000157.1 GCA_002784125.1 Flexibacter sp. CG_4_10_14_3_um_filter_32_15 | reverse complement strand
CATTTTTGAGGTTCTACAAAGGTTACGTTGCGCTGCAACTGAAAATCAAATACTTAAAAATGTCACTCATGTTGATAGTTGTTTGATAGAAATTATTAAAAAGCTATGAAAAATTATTTTGTCTATATTATTCCACTTTGGTTATTTCTTTTGGTAGGAATAACTGGAATGGTTTCTTATAAATTTATTCAAAAAAAAGAAATTGAAATATACCATTCTCATCAAAGACAAATTTCGAAGTCTTTTTTATTGACTGATTTTTGTTTTTCGACAGAATCTCGCCACGTTCGCCATCTTTCAATGCCCGAATGGATTGCTCCTTTTCAAGATTTTCCTGCCTATCATGAACATTTTCCGTCTTCATCTTTTTTTAAACCTGTAATTGAATAGTTTGCTTTTATAGAAAATGTAGAGTTTAGGCAAACTATTTGCAAGGTTTTTAGAAAAATTGAACAACAAAACTATCTTTTACTTATGAATTTTCAAAAAATAAAGTCGTATTCTTTATTACTTCTTTCTATTGTTTTATTTTCTTGTGAAGAGTTAGAAACTGAACCAAATCAAAGCACAGATTCGGAAACGTTTAATGTAAATGGACAAGAATTAGTAGATTTAGTAAATCAATATCGAACGGAGGGTTGTAGATGTGGGAGTGAACAAATGCCAGCCGTAAGAACAATTACTTGGAACGAAGCTCTTGCAAAAACTGCCTATCTTCATAGTAAGGATATGAATAATAAAAATTACTTTTCTCATACAGGAAAAGATGGTTCATATCCAGGAACACGAATGGAAAGACAAGGTTATAATTGGAGAACCTATGGAGAAAATATCGCAAAAGGTTATTCAAACGAAAGAGCCGTTATTGAAGGTTGGATAGATAGTGAAGGACATTGTAGAAATATCATGAATCCAAATTTTCAAGAAATGGGTGTCGGCAAAGAAGGCGATTATTGGACACAAGTTTTTGGAACACGTTAGGAATTGGGAATTAGGACATGGAGATTGATTCTGAGATATAAATTCTAATCTCCATCTTTCATCATCAAAGCTATTTCTTCACCTAATTTGCTTCCCAAAGCGACCCCCATTCCACCCAAACGAATTCCTAAAACGATATTTTTTGAGTAATTTTGAAGAAGTGGAATTTTTGTTTTTGAGGTTTTTGTAAAAGCCATTATTCCTGCCCACGTAGTTTCTATCTCAAATTTGTGTTTTGGAATAATAATATCACTTAGTTTTGATTTTAAATCTTCCAAAATTAATTTGGTTGTTTCTAATTTTGTAGTTGTTTCGCCTTCAAAATCCATATTTCTACCTCCTCCCAAAATTATTCTTCTTCCAAAATTTCGGAAGTAATAAAAGCCTTCATCAAGATGAAAAGTACCTTTAAAGCGCAAATATTTTAAGGGTTTGGTTACCAAAACTTGCCCTCGCCCTGCTTGTAAGTCTAAATCTGGAATGAGTTTTTTAGTAAAAGCATTTGTACAAATAGCTACTTTTGAAGCCACAAGTTCGATATCAGAAAAATTCTGACCTTTATTTTCTAAAGGATTTTTGATTTTTACAGATACATTATTTTTTCCGTTTCCTTCTGTTTGAGTATCTTCAAAACTGATTACTTCACAGCCTGTAAAAACAGTAACGCCTCGTTTTTGAACATATTTTAAAAGCGATTTCATCATTTTTCCTGTATGAATCTGTCCTTCAAAACGGTTATAGACAATCCTACGCACATGACGAGCATTAAAACCAAAACCTTCTATTAAGCCATCTTTGGTCTTGAAAACATTTTGCCCACCAAAAATAGGTTGTAAAAGTTCATTTACTTTATCTAATTGCTCTATATACGGAATTTGTTTGTCTAAAATAAGCTCATATCCTCCGTAATTTTTGTAGCCTATTTTTTTATCTCCCAAGCGAGTACGCAATTTTTCAAGTCCTTGCAAACGGTTTTTTACAAGGTCTGTAAGCTCGGTTTCGTTCATTGTTTCCAAATCAGATGCAATTTCTGAAAGACTTCCAAAACAAGCAAAACCTGCATTTTTTGTACTTGCACCAGTCGGTAAAAAACCCCTTTCCAAAACAGCTATTTTAGCCTTTGGATTTTTTTCGACAAGACTAGCAGCCGTCGAAAGTCCTGTAATACCAGCACCGACAATAATATAATCGTACTTTTTGAATGATTTATTTTCCCAAAAACTCCACATAATCAGTTACCAGTAAACAGTTATCAGTTACCAGTAAATTTCAATTACTTCGAACTGTATTAATATTTTTTGTAAAATTAATTTCTTTGACGAACAACTTCGTAAAGTGCAACTCCTGTTGCAACAGAAACATTAAGCGAACCTATTTTTCCTGTCATGGGAAGGCTCATTTTTGCATCTACAATTTCTAAAATTTCTCCAGAAATACCTACTTCTTCCGAACCCATCACAATCGCCAAAGGACCTCCAAGTTCTAAATCATAGATTTGAGTATCTGTTTTTTCAGTACAAGCAACGACTTTCAAACCCGATTCTTTCAAGAAATTGACTGCACCTACCAAACTTCTATATCTACAAATTGGCATGTGCATCAACGCTCCAGCCGAAGTTTTGACAGCATCTGCACCCATTTGAGCCGTTAAGCGTGTCGGAACTACAATTCCATCTACACCTGTACATTCAGCCGAACGAACAATCGCACCAAAATTTCTAACATCAGTAATTCTATCCAAAATTAAAATCAAAGGATATCTTCCTGCTTCAAAAGCTCCTGCGACGATATTTTCTAAAGGAACAAAATCAATTTCAGAAATAAAAGCAACCACGCCTTGATGCGCTTTTCGTGTAATACGATTTAGTTTTTCGGTAGGAACTCGCTGAACATAAATGCTTTGCTTTTTTACGAGTTGCATGAGTTCTGTCATTTCCTCACTTTTGAAATCTTTTTCTACTAATACCTTGTCAATGGTTTTATCGCTTCGAAGTGCTTCTAAGACAGGATGCCAACCAAAAATAAAATTAGAAGTGGTTTGTCTTTGTGCTTTATTGTGTCTTGAACTGCTATATTCTCTTTTTTCTTTATAATCGTCATTTCTGTTGTTATCGTCGTTTGGAGTTTGCATAGTTTTGAGTTTTTATATACTGTTATCTTCTAGCAGCTTGGAATTGTAAATCAGCGAAGCTAACCTGTTAGCTACTTTATAAATGGAATGCAAAAAAACGAATAAAAGCAAAGATTACCTAATTTGAAGTTTAGGATTGAGTTTTTTTATAAAATAAAGAGAGTTTAATTTACCTTAATTATGTTTTGAGTAGATTTTGTGAGTTTGAAATTATTATTTATTCTCAAACCTGTTACTTTATTATTTTCAATAATCCCTACCCAAACAATTTCATTTTTGGATAATAAGACATAAACAAAATTTCTCTGATGAATAGGAATTTTTAAATCGGTCAGAAAATCGCCTATATTTTTTTTGTTTTTCATTCCTAAAGGAATAAACTTATCTCCATTTTGCCATTTTCTCAACACTAAAGGAAATTCCAGTTTATCCAAATCTAAATACATAGCTTCACTTTTAAAATCTACTTCTTTTAGGTCACATTTTTTTAAGATTAAAGTAATTTCTTGCTCTTCATTTTTGAAAGAATATTTTTCTGAGTTATTAAAATGAATAGTCAAATCAATCAAAAATTCGTCATCATTTTTATTATTTAATTGATTTTCTTTTTGATTTACTAAAAGCCATCTTTTCTGATTGGTATAAAGAACGTGTGATTTTGAAATAAACGTTTTTGTTTCTTCTTGTTCACTATTTTCTAATTGTTTTATAATTTGCTGGGTTTGTTTATACGAAAATCCTTTCTTTTTCAAAAATTCAGAAATGATAAGTAAAGGTTCTATCAAATTCTTTATTTCTGAAACCTGTATTGATTTACTTTTATCCTTATTTACTAAAATTGTTTTTTCAAATTGGTTTACATGAAATTGAAGTAAATTTTCCATACTTCGCAACCTTTCAGAAGTATCTAAAAAAGTTTTTTCGGTATCTGGATTTATTTCTTTTAGACGAGGAATAATTTGATGACGAATAAAATTTCGTTTGTATTTTTCGGTTTGGTTACTGGCATCTTCTCGCCATGTTAGATTATTTTGGTTGGCATAATTTAGAATTTCGGCTTTGGTCAGACATAATAAAGGACGAATAATTTGAGCTTTATTTGTTGAAACTTTTCGTTTTGGCAAAATACCACGTATTCCTGCAATGCCTGTCCCTTTGCTCAAATGATAAATAGAAGTTTCTAAAGAGTCGGACAAATGATGAGCTGTTGCAACAAAATCATATTCATTATTATATTCATTATTATATTCATTTTCTTGGCTAATTTTTTCAAAAAAATCATAACGCAACTCTCTAGCTATCAACTGAATAGATTTTTGCTGTTCTGCTGCAAGTTCTTTTGTGTTGAATTTTATAGAATGAAAAGGAATGTTGTTTGTTGCTGCATAATTTTTAATAAACTCTTCATCTTCATCAGATTCGTTTCCTCTTAAAGAAAAATTACAATGAGCAATTCCAATTTTTTTGATTTTTTGATTAGAAATAGCATTAATTTGTAATAAAATATCTATCAAAACCATCGAATCTACGCCACCACTTGTAGCCACAAGAATAGATTTATTTTCTAAATCAAAATTGTTTTTTTTAGAAAAAGATTGAATTGTTTTTATAATTGTCATAAATACTATAACTGATTAGCAAGTGATTTGTATGATTTATATGATGAAATGCAGGATATGAAAATACCTATTTGAAATAATATAAATTAATATTTTGCTTCAAAATCGTTTAATAATTTATTATCTATCAGTTTTATAATTTCTCTAGCTGTTTGTGAATCAGGGCTTTCATTTCTATAAACTGTTTTTAAACTATCGTTTACTGTTTCGTCGTATTCTCTTCCACAAGGAGTATCCAAACTAGCACCATTTTCTACAAGTAATGCCAAACAAGCAATAAAATCTTCACTTATTTCCATTGGAAAATCAATTCTTTTTGCGTCGTATTTGCCATAAATAGCATAAAAAAGAGGTGTATGTGTAATTTTATAGGCACGCATTTTTGGACTTTTGTAAGTAAATTTTTTCTCTATCTCTGCGCCATTTTCTACTAGAAATGTTACCATATCTATATCTCCTATTTTTGAAGAATACGCCAAAAAAGGATATGGACACCCATAATCTACTGAAATAGATTCATCTAAAATCATCTCTTTTATTGCTGTGGTATTTCCTTCATTATACTTTCTGCAAGTAGTTTCTTTTTTATAGGTTGTAATACCCAAATAGCCAATCATTCCAAATACGCCCAAAAATATAGAAGCAATAATGCTTATAGCTAAAATATTTACTGTTTTTTCTTCCATTGTTAATTTTGTTAATTACGGTTTATTTTTAATTAAAAAATCCTTATCCAATAGAGAATTGAATAAGGATTTTTCTGTTTTTTCTCTATTCTAAAAAGAAATGTTATTTAATTCCGTGCATCCATTTTTTCATAAATGGAGACAGAATAATGGCAAAAATAGCAAAACCAAGAGCAGCAAATCCTACTTGTGAGAACACCGTAGAATAGGTATAAAGTTTTTCCATTCCTTCACTAAAGCCAGAAGCCTGTTCTGCTGAAACTCCTGTTACCATTTCTACAAGTATATCAATAAAAGTAGGCTCAGATGCGACCGTATCTTTTCCTCCACCTGCTGTAAGATTAGCAATTATTCCTGCAATATGGTGAGCAAAGGCAGATGATAAAAACCAAACTCCCATCATAAAACCAACGTACTGTTTAGGAGTAAGTTCTGTTACTTTAGAAAGACCTACTGGAGAAATAAATAACTCCCCAGTAGTCATAAATAAATAACCTAATACCAAAAATATCATAGGTACTTTTGCACTATCATCTACATAACGAATAGCAAAAGCAAAAATTAAGAATCCTAAACCAAGTTGAGCAATTCCTAAAGCAAATTTTATTGGAGTAATTGGATTGAGTCCTCTTTTAGAGAGTTGTACCCACATAGCAGAGAATAAAATCGCAAATATTACAATAAACCCTGGGTTAATAAAGTTAGTTTGTGAAGCATTTAGCCACACTAGATTTACGTTATTATCTGCAAAAAGTGTAAGCGAACTACCACTTTGCTCAAAAAATGACCAAAAAACGGTAATAAAAAATGTAAGCAAACAAACTACAAAAACTCGTTGAGCTTCCTCTTTTGAAACTCTTACAAAGATAAAAATCACATAAGCAATACTTACAGCAAGGGCAGCATACAAAATCCAAGAAACATATTCATTTTTCCACATCAAAAATGTAAAAATAGGAACTGTCATGAAAGCACCAACATAGACAATAGACTCTGTCATTTGCTTTAATGTTCCTTTCCCTTTTGGTGGATGACCTTCTTGACCAAATACGTTTTCACGCATTCCGTTCCAAAAAGCACCTAAGCCTAAAAGCATTCCTACACCTGCAGCTCCAAAACCCCAATGCCAGCCATATGTTTCGCCTAACCAACCACAAATTAGAGGGGCAGCAGCAGCACCGACATTGATACCCATATAGAAAATAGTAAAACCTGCATCACGTCTAGCATCTCCCTCTTTATAAAGTGTTCCTACAAAAGAAGAAATATTCGGTTTGAAAAAGCCATTTCCTACAATAATTAAAGCTAAAGCACCATAAAAAGCAATATCATTTTCTATTGCCAAAACAAAGTGTCCGATTGCCATCAAAATCCCTCCAAGCATAATTGCTTTTCTATATCCTAGTAATTTATCGGCTATCATTCCACCAATAAACGGAGTAGCATAAACCAATGCACCATAAGCAGCATAGATAGTAATTGATATTTTTTCTCCATTGGCATCTCCAAAAAACAAGACTTTGGTCATGTAGAGTGTCAATAATGCACGCATTCCATAGAAACTAAATCGTTCCCACATTTCTGCAAAAAATAGATAAAAAAGTCCTTTTGGGTGTCCAAACATCTCTTGTAATTCTCCGTCAAATGCGTCTTTATCTGGTTTGACTGGTATTCCTTCTGTTGCCATATAATTGGTATTGGTGTGTTGATTATAAGTAAATAATTTATTTTTAGTATTTTTGAAAATACATCTTTCAATACTGCGAATTTATGAATTTATAATGAATAATTTTGAAACAATCGCAAATTAGAGGAGATTCAAGGGAAAAATAAATATAACTCATTCTTTATCAGTAAGAAAATAATCTTATTAAGTCTGACCAAGTTAAAGAAAATCAGTATATTATCCTCAAATAGTTTGTTATATTTACATTCTAAATTATTCTATTCAATGTTATTTTATAGTTACTAGGAAATTAACTGGTAACTAATTACTGGTAAGTGCAAAATTATGTTCGATTTTGATTTTCGATTCTTAAATACAAACAACAAACCGACTTCTTTTTTTGATAAACAGGGTTCTATCGAAGATGAAGGCGTTTATTTTGATGGAGAAATGCTTGCTTTTGAAGATATTCAAGAAGTGGTTCGTTATCGTAACCGTCTTTCTTTTATTATTGAAGCAGATGCAAGAACGGCAGTTGATGAATTTCTATTGCCTCATTTCAATGGCTTTATAATTCGTGTAGAGGAAGACGAAGCCTTTGATATAAAGAGTATGATTGATAGAAAATATACAGAGATTCAAGTAGAAGAGCGAAAAGAAGAGTTGAAATCACAGGGTGAATTACATAATTTTAGAAAAGCTGAATGTCCGACCTGTAGAAGTCATTTAGATTTATCGTATATCAAACCAACAAAGTATATTTTTTGTAGATATTGTGATTCTATTTTTAATAAATATGGAAATTATACAGATTTGAATGATTATAAAATTTGCCCAGTTTGTAGTTATTACAATCGTTTGCAGGTTACACCAAAAGTAGAGGCTTATTTTTACGGAAAAGATGATAAAGCATTCTCATTTGAAAAAACCTATCAATGTGATAGCTGTACTGAAAGAGAATTGCGTCCTCGTTTTTGGAAAAATGTACCTTTCTTAGTTGGTGCATTTGCTGATTTTATTGCCAAAAATAGAATAGAAACTGATATTGATTCCTCTTATGCAGAGCTTACAAAAGCTAATTTATTAGGTTATTGGGGGCAAATAGAAGAAGCCAAACCCCTCTATGAATCTATGTTTTTGTATGTAAAAGATCAACCGGGGGTGCTTTATGATTTTGGAAAGGCATATTTAGATGCAGCTTTGTTATTATTAGAAGATGCAGAATTTACAGGCGATGAACAAGCTATGCCTTATATTCGTGAAGCTGTTCGTTGGCTTTCTCGCTGTTTGAAAATGTGTTCGAATTATCAGCCTGCTATAAAACTTTTTGAAGATAACGAAGAACTAGAATACGAAATAGAAGACGAGTATGAAGATGAATATTAGAGAATGGGAATTGGAGAATAGAGAATAGGAACAATTCCTAATCCCCAATTCCTATCTTCATAAATTTTAATTCTCCTCCTTTTGCAACATCATAAAGAATAAGTTTTTTAGAAGTAAAAGAAAGAACTTTATAACAAACTAGCTTTTCATCTCCACTTCCAATAACTAGAAACTTGCCTTTTTTATCATAAATTCCACTTTCATCAGCACATTTATTATAGAGAGCAAAAACTTGATAATTACCCTTTTGAGTATTTTTTTCTGTATAATAAAAATCAGAACTCAAACTAGAATAAATTTTTCTACCTTCAAAAATCAAAAATAAAGGTTTCGTTTTTTGTGTAGAATCTCCTATCATTTTCCATCTTCCATCTAAATTAAAAGCAGGAGTTTTGATTGTTTCGATTCCATCTAAAGAAATACTAAAACTACTAGAGTCAGTAGGTAAAATAGTGTAAAGTTGTTTATATTCAGCTTTGTTTTCGCTTCCTAAACAAGAAATACAGAGTAGTACAATCCCAAAAAAAAGAGCTGTGAAAATAAAATTTTTAGAAAACATTCTAAATAAATAATAAGTAAATAATCAAAAATAAAATAATCTTACTAAAAATGAACCTCTTTTTTTCTATCATAGATAAAAAAATAAACAAAAGGATATTTTCGCTTTATTCTAATGTCTTTTTAATAAATTACTATCAATTCTGTTATACTATTCTTAGTAGTATTATTTGCATTTTATTTTTCTTCTTCTTTTTCTCTATCACTACCTCAGTTTTTGCACAGGACAGTAGAATAGAAAAAAAAATAAAAAAAGATTCGATAAGTAATATCTCAAAAGAAATCCAAAGTCAAAAGAAAAAAAACTATCCTAACCTAATAAGCGATGCAAAGAATACAATAAATATACTTTGTAGTCCTAAAATGGAAGGAAGAGGGTATGTTAATAAAGGCGAACAACTTGCTGCAAGTTACATTGCAAGACAATTTGAACAAATAGGATTATTAAAATACAAAAGTAGTTATTTTCAATCATTTAATCTAAAATCTGTAAATACTTTTCCAAAAAAAATACAATTAAAATCTAAAAAAAATACTTTTCAAGGAGGGAAAGACTATTTAGTTGCTTCATTTTCAAATGCTGGAAAGGGAAAAGTAGGAATTTTATATTTAGATTCAACTTTTTTTGAGAATGATTCAGCACAAATCGCATTTAATAAAGTAGCTCTGAAAAAGAGTGCAGTTATGTATTCAGATAAATGGACAAAGAAAATACAGCAAGAAAATCCTTCTTTTTTAGAAAAAATACAAGAAGCAAAAGGTGTTTTTGTCAGAACAGAAAAATTAATTGGTGTGCCTTCGCCTGTTGTGTACTCAAAGCCTTATTTTGAAGTTTTAGATAGTATTTTTCCTATTTATGAATCTCTTGATTTGATAGATTTGCAAGATTTGAAGGCTGCAAAGAAAGAAGGGAAAATATCAACTTTAAAATTCAAAGTAAAATCAAAGTTGGTAGAATCTCAGCCTTCTCAAAATGTAATTGGTTACATAAAAGGAACAAAAAATTCTCAAAAAGTAGTAGTTTTTTCAGCTCACTACGACCACTTGGGTAAAATGGGTAAAGATGTTTATTTTGCAGGCGCAAATGATAACGCTGCTGGTGTAGCGATGCTTTTAGAGTTAGCAAAATATTATTCAGAAAATCCTCCTGATTATTCGGTAGCTTTTATGGCTTTTGGTTCGGAAGAAATTGGAATTTTAGGTTCGATGTTTTATACTCAAAATCCACTTTTTCCATTAAAAGATATTCAATTTTTGATAAATTTAGATTTAATAGGAACAGGAGAAGAGGGCGCAACGGTAGTAAATGCAACCATTCACAAAAAAGAATTTGAGCTTCTCAAAAAGATAAATGCAGAAAATAATTATCTAAAAAATATAAAAAGCAGAGGAGAAGCAGCGAATTCTGACCATTATTTTTTCCATAAAAAAAGAGTTCCTAGTTTTTTTATTTATTTGAATGGAGGCAGTCAAGCCTATCACGATATAAACGATGTTCCTCAAAATCTATCACTTTTTGGGTATCAAAATTTGTATGAATTATTGATAGAGTTTAGTCAAGGTTTAATGAAATAACTACGAATACAATTTTAAACACAGAGTTAAGGAGAACACAGAGGAATGAAATACATTTTTAAAGACTTGTTTTTAACTATTTTGTTTCCATCAGAGTAAAAAAAATGGATACAAAAAAAAGGCTTTCAAGTAGCAAGTTATTCAAATTAAACTAAAATAGTTTTTTAAATAAAATGTCTGTACCAAAAAGCCCTAATTTATACCTTAAATAATAATAAATAGTAAAAGTAAAAGAAATACTAGAGTTGAAGTAGTTCTTATTTGTGTGTACGTTCGTCAGAAACAGTAAGTTTATGACGACCTTTTGCACGTCTTGCACGAAGTACATTACGTCCACCTGGAGTTTCTGAACGTGAACGAAAACCATGTTTGTTTTTACGTTTACGTTGTGAAGGTTGAAAAGTACGTTTCATAATAGTATGGAATTAAATAAATTAAGAATGTAAAAGTCAAAATTCAGATTTAAAATTTAAAATTTTGAGAAACTCAAAATCGTATATTCTAACATTTTTATTTCTATTCTTAAATCGTTTTTATGAATATTTTAAAGCAATGAGGTGCAAAATTACAAAAAGACTATCGTATCTACAAGAATTATTTCAAATTATAATTGAATTTTGACAAACATCTTCAAAGAGGCGCCTTCTTAAACGATAGTAAACTACAACTGTGTATTCGATGCTGACTTTTAAAATCTAACCATAAATTGGTTTTATCTTTCTACAAGCATTTGATTTACCTCTGTACGCTGTGCCGAACGAAAATGAACAAAATACTCTCCATTCTGCCAACCATTTATATCAATAATCAAAGGTGATTTGTCTGCTTCTACAGAAAAATAAAGTACTCCGTCGGCATCATAAATCTGAACTGTTGCGTGTTTGTCTGCACTTGGTAAATGAATTTTGATATAAGAGGTTTCTACTTTTGAAGGAACAAATTGATTTGAAGCAAGTGAAAGAATAACATCAACAGGCATAGTTTCAGAATAGGTAACTTTACCTACCGTATTCAAGATTTTCAAACGATAATGCAGACGAGAAGCAAAAGCCTTTTTGTCCACAAAAGAATAATATTCTACATCATTGCTCTGAATGGTTTCTATGGTTGTAAAATTGCGTCCATCTATGCTGCGCTCTACCTCAAAATAAGAAATAGGAATTGTTTCAGCAGCCGATTGTAACTGCCAACGTACAATGACCGTTTTGGGAGAGGTAGCTTGTGCTTGAATGCTTACTTCTTGTGCATAACTATCAGCGTGCGTATGAAAAGAGCAAAAGAGCAAAATCAAAAAACAGCTTACACTATGTATAAGAGAATTGATAGAAAAATATATAGTTTTTTGTCGCATAGCCTTTAGTTGTTTCAGGAGTAATTGAGTATGAATTAGTTGATGATAATTCAGTTGTTTAGTAAGATAGCATTTTTCAAAGAAATAAATCTTGTATCTTTTTACTAAAATAGTCAGAATTTATACCAATAACCCCATAAACTGAATTATAGTATATAAAAAAAGATATTTTTCGATAAAGCTATCTTACTCAACTACAAAACGAACTTTTACTTCTGCAAAAACGGAAATTTTTTCACTTCTGCTTTGATTCGTTTTCCTTCTCTTACTTCTACAAAAATTTCACTTCCTGCTTTTATAAAGTCTTTTTTGAGGTACGCCATTCCGATAGATTTACCAAGCGAAGGCGATTTTGTACCCGAAGTAACCTCTCCAATTTGGTTTCCACCGTTTTCTGCATCAAAAATTTTGTGATGCTGACGAGCAATTCCTTTATCCAAAACTTCAAAACCTACCAATTTTTTAGTAATTCCTTCTTTCTTTTGAAGTTCTAAGGCTTCACTATTAATAAATTTTTTATTGAATTTTGTTATCCAACCTAAGCCAGCTTCTAACGGCGAAGTAGTATCATTTATATCATTTCCATACAAACAAAAGCCCATTTCTAAGCGAAGTGTATCTCTTGCTGCCAATCCAACAGGTATAATTCCGTGTGCTGCACCACTCTCTAAAATAGCATTCCAAACTTCAACTGCATTTTCATTATTTACATAAATTTCAAAACCACCTGCACCTGTGTACCCTGTATTTGAAATAATGACATTTGGAACGCCTGCAAATGTGTCTTTTACAAAATGGTAATATGGAATTTCTTTTAAATTAGCTTTTGTAAGAGGTTGAAGCGCATCAATAGCCTTTGCACCTTGAACAGCAAAAAGACTAATACCATCAGAAATATTTGTCATTTCTACACTTTCAGGTTTGTGTTTCATCATCCAGTTCCAATCTTTTTCGATATTAGAAGCATTGACAACCAAAAAATAATCATTTTCTGCCATTTTATAAACCAACAAATCATCTACAATTCCACCTTTGTCATTTGGAAGACAAGAATACTGAACTCTTCCGTCATAAAGTGTAGCAACATCGTTCGAAGTTACATATTGCAAAAAAGCTTCAGCTTCTTGGCCTTTTACAGAAAATTCGCCCATGTGAGAAACATCAAACATACCTACTTTTTCACGAACAGCGTGGTGTTCAGCAGTTTGAGAAGCATACCAAACAGGCATTTCATAACCAGCAAAAGGAATTAGTTTTGCGCCCAAAGCTATGTGTATCTCGTGTAAGGCAACACGTTTTAAGTCAGTTGAAGGAGTTGTTTCAGCCATTTTATTTTATGTATTTATTGGATTAAAATTACTTTTTTTTAGGTAGTACAAAAGTAAGAATTTTTTTGGAATTTATATTTAAGAAATGTGAACACTTAGGGTAAACGCACGAAAAAAAAATTGTACTCGTTTAAAGCAAATCAAGCTAGTTTTTAACTTTGTAAATTGAATTTACTCTGATA
>PFKD01000258.1 GCA_002784125.1 Flexibacter sp. CG_4_10_14_3_um_filter_32_15 | reverse complement strand
TAGTGAATTTGTTATAATAGAAAATGTACGGATTTATTCATATCAAAATTGAGGCTGAAAAATATTTTTGTGAAATTTTATACAACTTACAAAAAAACTCAAATTTAATGAATAAAAAAAGGAAAAGTTTTGAAATCTCTTTTTCAAAATGTAATTATATAACTATTTTGTATCTTTAACAGAATAGTAAGGAACAGAAAATTAAATTAATACTAATTCAAAAAATTATAAACTGATATTACCATGAAATTACTTCAAATCTTTTCTAAAAAAATCTTTATCATAACAGTTTTAGCTTCATCATTTGTTCTGACTTCTTGTGAAAAAGATGAAAATAAAATCAATACTGATTGTATTGATTTAGCAAATAATGTTACTACGACTGCCCAAGCCTACTCTGCTGACCTAAATTCAGCAAATTGTAATGCCTATAAAGCTGCTTTAGAGGTGTATATTGCAGGTTGTAACAATCAAACGGATGTTTCCTCTTTCGAAACGGCACTTAAAGAGTTGGAATGTGAGTAAGAAAAAACACACTCTATAAAAAGATTTTTTACAGAGTGTGTTTTATGCGTTTGCTAAGACAATTTATTCTTAAACATTTCATAGCCAATTTCTCTAACTAACTGAAATTCATTGCTTTCCTTCCAAATTCCGATACTTGGATGGGGTACACCATTAAAAGTAGAAGTTTTGACCATTGTGTAATGAATCATATCATCAAAAACGATTTTATCATTGAGTTGCAATTCATTTTCAAAGGCATAATCGCCCATTCCGATAAAATCTCCTGCCAAACACGTAGAGCCACCAAAACGATAAACGTGTTTTCCTTCGCTCTTCGAACTTGTAGTTGCATCTTCCGAGTTCCAAATTTTAGGTTTGTATGGCATTTCCAAACAGTCTGGCATGTGAGCTGTAAAAGAAACGTCCAAAATAGCGACATCAATTCCTCTGCTATCCATCACATCTTGAACAGAAGCCACCAAATAACCTGTTTGCCAACCGACAGCTTCTCCCGGTTCTAGGATAACTTGAACATTGTATTTTTCTTTTATTCTATTCAAAAGTTTTACTAAAAGCTCTACATCATAATCTTTTCTTGTGATATGATGTCCTCCTCCCATATTGAGCCATTTACATTGGAGCAAAAGATGACCAAATTTTTCTTCTACATGAATAAGTGTACGTTCTAGCGTATCCGAACCCTGCTCACAAAGTGTATGAAAATGTAATCCTTCAATTCCTTCTGGAAGATTTTCGCCTATTTTATCAAAGGTAAGTCCGAAGCGAGAACCGGGGACACAAGGATTATATAAATCGGTTTCTACTTCTGAATATTCAGGATTGATACGCAAACCTGCTGATATTTTTTTGCCTGTTTTGGCTTCATTTTGAGCTAATTTATCCTTAAAACGCTCATATTGTGAAAGCGAATTGAAACTAATATGATTTACGTAAGTCATAATTTCGTCAAATTCTTTTTCGGTATAAGCAGGTGCGTAGGCGTGGACTTCCTGTCCAAATTCCTCAAAAGCCAAACGAGCCTCATAAAGCGAACTAGCCGTACAACCATGTAAATATTGGCGCACCAAAGGAAACGTACTAAACATCGAAAAGCCTTTTAAAGCACAAATAATATGCGCTCCTGTGCGTTTTTGGACACTATCCAAAATTTCTAAATTTCGGCGAAGAAGGCGTTCTTCCAAAACAAAACAAGGCGAAGGAATTTGAGAAATATCTATCATTACATTTTTGTTTTAAAATTGTCTGACGTTTTAGAAGTGTCTTGACAAATGAAATTTTAATTTTTATGTAAAGTTAGTCTTATTTGAAATAGTTTGAAAAAACCATTTCTTTTTTTGGAAGAAATAGGGAGATAATTTCTTAGGAAATGAAATTATTTTTCATTGATTTAGCTACTTTTTGTACAACTTCAGCAGGAACATTGAAGACAGTTATAATCTGTTCGTAAGAAAAATCATTGAGTAACATGTTTTTTGTACTCAAAAATAATATTTCTTCTTTTCCTTCCAGTTTTCCTTCTTTATAACGAATATCGTTTTTTATGTCATAGGTTAGTGCCATAGTTTTAATTATTTTTTTAAAGATGCAGATACCTTTTTAATGTAATCCTCTGTAACATTTAATGCTTTTTTAATTTGTTCGTAAGAAAAACCATTGAGTAACATGTTTTTTGTACTCAAAAATAATGTTTCTTCTTTTCCTTCCAGTTTTCCTTCCAGTTTTCCTTCTTTATAACGAATATCGTTTTTGATGTCATAGGTTAGTGCCATAGTATTTAGAGCTTTTATGATTTGTTCTTGTAATTGACGAAGTTTTGATAGTATTTCTAATTGTCTAACGGTTTTTTCACGTTTTAGGTTTGGTTCTGTAACTGTGATTATCCTTTCCAAGATAGTTTTGATAACAGTTTGAGTTTTGTCTTTTCCAAAATCTGCTAAAATTGCCAAAATTACCTCTTCTGTTTTTGAAGAATTTACAAAATCACGATAATCTATTTCTTGCATATTGATTACCTCAAAAGAAAATTGCAGCTTTTTATGATTAATTTGAGTAGGCATTTTTGATTTACCTTTTCCAATATAAAATACATATTGCTTGAGTTCGATTTCATAATCTCGTAGCAAAAGTGCATAATATTCTAGCATTCGATAGACCATTTCCTGCTCATCAACTACTTGAAATTCAATATGAAGAATATAATCTTTTTTAGAATTTTTATGAATTACTTTCTTCAAAAAATCAGGTTTTCGCTCAATGGTATGTTGTAAGTCATCTGGAATTTCTTCAAGTCCTTCTGGGTCAATATTCAATACTTTTTTGGCTAAAGGAAGTATAATTTCCTCTATATTTTCTTTGAAAATTTTGTCATAATCTTGGGACATATTGTTTTATTTTTTAAAAATGCGAATAAGGAGTTAAAATTCAGTTAGAATTATGAATGCAGCCGTTAATTTAGAAAAAATATGTAACCATAATCCTTTTTC
>PFKD01000346.1 GCA_002784125.1 Flexibacter sp. CG_4_10_14_3_um_filter_32_15 | reverse complement strand
TTTAACTTTGCAAATTGAATTTACTCTGATAGTTAAAGTGTGTTTAAACATACTGAAAGCAGTATAAAAAGTTTCGTGCGTTTACCCTAAAAAATTAATTCTTCTGTCTATATTCCTGAAAAACAAACTTGGATTTTAGAATTTGAAAGTAGAGAAGAACTAGAAAGCCTAAAACCAAATTTTGAAGAACTGGTAAAAAATAGTTACCAAAATCCTATTAAAAAAATAGGAATTACTGTAAAAGGAAATTCAGAATTTAGTGAAATTGACGGCAAAAAATACGATTTTATTTCTCGTTGTTTTTGTCCTTGGATAGGAATAGATGAAGATGCACTTTCGGCAGTTTCGCACGGACTTTTTGCAAAATTTTGGCAATCCAAATTAAATAAAAATACTTTTTTTGCTTATCAAGCCTCAAAACGTGGAGGAGAAATTCATTTACAGTTATTAAAAGATAATCAAGTCTTGCTAATTGGAAAAGGAATTACTACTTTGGAAGGAAATGGAAGAGTTTAATTCGATGCGAAGGATTAGGAACGAGAGAAGAGGGAATGAAAATTTCATTTTAAAAAATAAATTATAAATTCAAAGTTATTATTTAATTCGGTTATTACATTCGAAATTAACTGATTACTGGTAACTGATTATTGATTACTGATTCATGCACATTGAACCTACCATACATCATTTGGACCACCCTGTTGAGGGAGGTTGGATAGAAGTCGTCTGTGGCTCTATGTTTTCTGGAAAGACGGAAGAGCTTATTCGTCGTCTTACTCGTGCCAAAATTGCACGTCAATCAGTTCAGATTTTTAAGCCTGCGATTGATACTCGTTATGACGATCAAAAAGTGGTTTCTCATAATCAAAATGAAATTGATTCGATAGCTGTCCAAAAATCAACTGATATTTTGGCTATGTTAGAAGAAAAAAACTCTCAAGTTATAGGAATTGATGAAGCTCAGTTCTTTGATAAAGAATTAGTAAATGTCTGTCAAGTTTTAGCTAATCAAGGCAAACGAATTGTGGTAGCTGGTTTGGATATGGATTTTGCAGGTAAACCATTCGGAATTATGCCTCAGCTACTGTCTATGGCAGAATATGTAACAAAAGTTCATGCTATTTGTATGTGTTGTGGAAAAGTGGCTGCGTATTCGTTTCGTCTTACTCCTTCCAAACAAAAAATTCTTTTAGGTGAAAAAACAGAATACGAAGCTCGTTGTAGAAAGTGTTTTGTAAAGGGAAATCTGAATCAAGAAACAGACTGTAAAGAAGTTTTGAAAAATGAAACCGTATAGAATTTAATTTAATCCAATGTATCATCCTAACATAGCGTTACACAATTAATTTAATTATGGAACGTAATTATGTAAAACGAACTCAAAAAGATTATACAATGCAGTTCAAACTTCAAGTCGTCAGAGAAATTGAAGATGGAGTTTTTACAGTTAGTCAAGCTCAACGTAACTATGGTATTCAATGTCGTGGAACTGTTGTAAAATGGCTTGAAAAGTATGGTAATTTTGACCCTCATTATAAAGTAAAAAAGAAGGTTATGAAAACAGCAGAACAACGTTTGTTAGAACTGGAACAAGAAAATCGTTTACTCAAAAAACAAAAATTAGCCTTAGAAAAAGAATTGTCTAATACAGATAAAAAAGTAATTTTGTTTGATATGATGATTGATTTAGCAGAGAAAGAATACCAAATTCCTTGTACCCTACTATTTTAAAAACCTCATTGACGGCTGCATTTGAGTCTCAATGACGGTTGGTTTGGCTCTATTTTTCAACCGTCAAGGTTTTACTGTCGTTGAGATTAAAAAATAAAAATAGTAGGGTAGAGTAAAAAATGAGAGTTTGAATATAAATTTCATTTTGAGAAATGATTTTGTTGAGTCAAAAATTAAAAAGCATTCTGAACTTCTTGATAAGAAATAAGCAAAATAGCAAAAATAGCAAGTGCCAAACCTAGCTTATTGATGAGCGATAATTTTTCTTTAAAGAAGAAATAAGAAGCGATGGCAGCGATAAGAATTACAGAAATATTAAAGATAGGAAAAACAAGTGCGCCATCGCCTTTAAAACCACTCAACACCTTTAATAATAAAAAGATAGAGAAAAAATTAGGAATTCCCAAACAGATTCCACCAATGACACTTCGCTTTGTCATGGTTACTTTCTTTTTCAAAAATAGAATCGTAAAAACAGTAATTCCTGTAAGTCCTGCAATTCCGAAAAGTAAAATACTAAAAATACCTTGTTGATTTGGCAAAACTATCTGTACATCTTCTCTGACTGTATAATTGAACGTTGTGTCTATCGTTCCACTTACCAAAAAAACCAAAATAGGAAGTATAATCGCCAAATATTTTTTCTTATCGTCTTTGTATTCTGTTGGGGCAGTCATTTTTGAAGGCTTATAAGAAACCAAACCCACAGCCGTAATCGCTAAAAAAAGACCTAAATAATTGATAAAATCGTAATCTTTACCTCCTGATTTCCAAATAAAAAGATTTACCAAAACAGGAATTACAAACGAAATACGAGCCGAAAGTGAAGCCACAGCA
This sequence comes from Flexibacter sp. CG_4_10_14_3_um_filter_32_15, assembly GCA_002784125.1. Classification (GTDB taxonomy): domain Bacteria; phylum Bacteroidota; class Bacteroidia; order Cytophagales; family Bernardetiaceae; genus Bernardetia. The sequence goes on along the minus strand of PFKD01000346.1, from coordinate 539 downwards.
ACGCCTGAAAGCTGGGTAGTAAGTCCCATCAAATAAAATGAAGCTATAAAAAATGAACCCATCCCCATAGCAATATACAAAGCCGTCGAAAAATTTGGACTTGCTAAAGTTTCAAAAACAGGAGGGCTGTCTATCCAACCCATCGAAATAAATAAACTTCCTGTCAAGACACAAACCACATAGTTGATAACAATCGCAGGGAAAGTAGGAACATCGTAGCTTGAAAAAGCACGGAAATTGATGAAAATAGCCACGTTAGCCAAAATCCAAAGAATAAATAAAATTACCATAAATCAGTTACCAGTTAGTTACCAGTAAGTAGTAGCCAGTTAAATACAGGTACTTTTTTACTGAAATGAATAAAACCTTAGATGGTTCTCGCAAATTATCTAAGGTTTTAAAAAAAAAATTTTTTTTTAAGAATGCAAAGCTAAGAAACAGTTACCAGTTATCAGTAAATAGTAACCAATTAAATACCAACATGAGTGACATTTTTAAGTATTTGATTTTCAGTTGCAGCGCAACGTAACCTTTGTAGA
>PFKD01000059.1 GCA_002784125.1 Flexibacter sp. CG_4_10_14_3_um_filter_32_15 | reverse complement strand
TTTCCATAAAGTAGGGTTTGCAAACCCTACTTTATGGAAAAAAGATATTTGCACAGAATAAAATTTGGTAAAGATTTGTCTTTTTTAAAATGTCACTCATGTTGGTTAGTATAAGTAAAATAATTGGAGTGAAAATAATAATAGCTAGTATTGAAAGAGCAATTAACATAATTATTTTTTTGAAAAATATAATTAAACAAGAACTTCTAAAAAACACCCAATAAGAAGAAATTTTATTGAGTGTTTTGCATTAAAATTAAAAAGTAAAGAATAATTTCTCTAAAAATCATATCCAATACTCAAATAAAATTTTGCTCTTCCTCTCACTTCATCTTCTACACCCCAAGCTGTATCAAAACGAGTGAAATAATTAAATATTTTGCTACGTACTCCAATTCCGTATCCCCACAAGAAAGGGTCTTTAAAATTAGATACTTTTGCATAAAATGGATTTCCTTGTTGTCCTCCAACTTCTACCGTATTGAGGGCATTTTCTCTATTAAAAGGGCTAATTCCTGTCCAAGCTGAACCAATATCATTAAAAGCTATGAATTGTAAATTTTGTAGAAACGTAGAACGAATTGTACCTCTATAAAAAAGCTGTGCAACGGGAACACGAAGTTCGATATTGGTCAATAAAAAGTTATTTCCAGAGAGTTTGGTGTAGTCAAAACCACGCATTGGAGTTGCGTAACGCAAAAATAAATAATCACTATAATCATTTACATAAGCTGTTGGGTCGTTAGGGTCTAAGTAAAAAGGGTCGGTTTGTGAAAGTTCGCTTGGGTCGGGCTGTCTTTGGAAAATCCAGTTATCTACTCCTCCTAGTCTAAAATTTTTAGGTGCGTTTCCAAATGATTTTCCATAAGCAAAACGAGCTGCAAGAGTTACTTTTCTTCCAAGTGGAATATAATGACGAGCATCGATAGAAATATTGGTAAAGGTTTCATCGCCATAATTCAAGCCTTGATAGTGATCAATAGTAGCTCTAAATTTTGAACCTTCCAATGTATTTGGTCCTGTAATGGTACTATTATCAAACACAAATTCGGCACTTGAACCAGCATAACGAGTAATTTTGTCTGGAAAAGCTTGTACGGCTGGGTTGATTTCACTTGTAGCAAAAAACTGTTTTTGTGCTACAAAAGGCGATAACGTAATGCGTGTTGTTACATTTAATGGATACGAAATTGTTCCAGATAATTTGCTCAAATAATACCTATGAATAAAAAATGGTGTCAGAAGTTCGTAGCCTTGACGGTCGAAACGTGCGCCATAATCAATTCTATTTTTTAAATATTTGTATTCAGCGAATAACATTCCACTCTGAATATCAAAAAAACCACGATTGAATAATCCTGCCTCTAATTTATGATTTTCAAGAGCATCACTCATCGAAACTTCTAAAAGTAAACCAAAATTACGAAGTGGATCAAGTGCAATCGTTGTTACACTTCTTTCGAAAGCAAACTTATTATGATACTCTAAAGGCCCTCTGACTGTGATTTTTTGATTTTCTTTATCTTTTGCTCGTTGTGCAAAATAATCATAATCTTTCAAAAGACGTTTTTTACGAGTGGGTTCATTATTATCATTTCCATAAGTATCAAATTCATAATTATCTTTCGTTTTTGTCTTGGTAGTGTCAGAAGGAGAGGTTTGAGAATTATCATTACCCAAATCTATAGTTTCACTTTTATTAGTTTTGTTTTTATTATTCTCTTCTTCTTTTTTATTTTGCTTTCTTAGTTGCTTCAAAAAACGAGCATCTAAAAGCTGACTTCGATAGGTTTTTCCTGTAAATTTTTCGTGTTTGGGAACTATTGTAGTAGTCAGTAATTCTAATTGCTCTTGTTTACGAACTACAAAAGCAAGTTTTTCTTTTCCCAAATCATAATCATAGTCTTCAATTCCGATAAAGAAAGTAGAAATTTGAGCATTTACACCTACTTTGTCTTTTGCATCTGGTGAAGTATATAAAAATAAATGACGAATTCCGAGTTCTTCAGTTAGATAAAGAATACGATTTTCATCGATAGAAATTGGTTTTATTGCCCTACTATTCTGATTGGTAATTTGTTGTAAAATCTCTTTTTCAGAAGGATTATAAACAAAAATATTAAAATAAGGCGATTGCTCAACGGTGGGAGAAGTTTTGAGAGAATCACTTGTACGATTAGAACTAAAGACAATTTGATTATTTTTGTTTTTAAGGAAATAAGGGTCAATATCATCATTACTATCATCTGTAATTCTAGCAAGACGAGCCGAACCCAAATCAAAAGTAAAAATATCAGATTTTCCTTTTTGTGTGCCACTCAAAACGATTTTTTGTCCTCGCTCATCAAAACTAAAACTTTGAATATTTTCTACAGTTTTGATTTGATAACTTTTTATTTCCTTTCCATTCAAATTATATATTTTGAGGAAATATTTATTTTTTGAATAAGATAAAACACCTAATTCATTGTTATTTTTCCAAGAAAGCAAAGGCGAATTTTCATCATAACGTTGGTTGATTACAAACAAACCTCCTTTTATGAATTTCTTATTTTTCTTATTATTGTTGTTATTCTTATTTACATCTTCTACATAAATTCTAAATTTTCCTTGATTATTTTCTGCATACGCCAAAAAAATTCCATCAGGGCTAAAACGAGGGTGATGAATATATTGCGATTCTGCCGAAGTAGCTATCAAATTAGCTTTTTCAAAATTAGAATATTTATCTAAGTCTTTGTATTGATTACGATAAAATGCTTCCCATTTTCTAAGAAATGTTTGGTAATCAACGCCTAAAGTTCCTTGAATGCCCTCTTTTTCGCTTCTTACAATGCGTGTCAAATTCAGAATATTCGAAACCGTTGTTGAGCCATATTCTTCTACAATAAAATTCCAAAGTGATTGTCCCACCAAACGAGCATTTTTACCTCTAAAACTTTCAGGATAGGGAAATCTTTTTGCCGTCAAATTGCTTCTAACAAAATTATCCATTTCTGTATTCCAACCCTCTGCCGTATAAGCTGCTGCCCCAGACATCAACCAATCGGGTAAACTAAGTAAAAATGAGCTTTGTAATGTTTCTTTCAAACTTCCTCCGTACATCATTTCAGAAAGCAATGAAGTTGCAACTTCTCTTAAAAGTTCTTTTCGGTAGGCTTCTCTATGATCTGAAAAAGCAATTTCGACAACTGACTTTCCTAAGTTTGTTTGTCCTCCAATATTAAAATCTTGGTCGTTGATTCCGATATTACTCTGTTGAAGTTCGCCAATAGAGCGATAAACGAAAATTTTGGTTTTATTATACGGTGCAAAGCCCAAAAACTGTGTCATTCTACCAAAATCAGATTCAGCATAACGAGCCGTAAGAAGAGCCATTTCATACCCTCCTTCATAATAATAAATTTCAAAATTATCAGAGGTAATATATTTCCAACCAAAGTTTTGATACTGAACACGGTTTTTGCCAAATTGATCTATGTCAGTTGGAAATTGTTGTGCAAAAATTGTATTAGAAAATCCTAAGAATAGAATAACTAAAAATGATAAGACAGATAAAAAAAAATTTTTTTTCATGAAAATTATAAATAAAGTCAAAGGCAAGCCTTTAACCTACAAGTAAAATATATTTTGCTATTTCAAGTCTTCACGTTATATAAATGATAAACATTGCAAAAAGTTGTAAAAACATGCTACGAAATAGCAAAAAAATAGGCGAAAGTAGAGTACTCTCGCCTAAAAATAATGAAAATAGGAGTAGGAATTCAAATCTAACTTCTGAAATCATACTTCTAACTTTATTTACTCCGTTTCTACTTCTAATCCAAATTCTTGCAAAATCTGTGGAAGCCAAGCATTCAGACGCTCTTGTGTCATTTCGGGTTGATTGTCTTCATCTATGGCAAGTCCCATAAACATTCCATCACGTTCGCCTTTTGAGTTTTCGTAGTCGTAGCCTTCTTTAGACCAAAAACCGACTAGTTCGCCTCCTTTGCTTTCGATAACTTCGCCAATCATTCCGATTGCATCACAAAACCACTCGCCATAACCCCATTGGTCGCCAAGACCAAAAATAGCCACTTTTTTTCCTGTAAAATCGATGTTTTCAAATTCTGGCAAAATTTCTTCCCAGTCGCTTTGAAGTTCGCCATCGTACCAAGTGGGTGCGCCCAAAATCAAATATTCATAAGGAATAACTGCTTGTGCGTCGTGTTCGCCAAAGTTGTATAAATCGACAACCTCTTCGCCACCTAACATTTCTCTAATTTGCATCGATACTGTTTCGGTATTTCCTGTATCTGTTCCGTAAAAAAGTCCTATAATTGCCATATACTAATTAAGAATTGAGAATTGAGAATTTAGAATTATCCTCAATGTTAATGAAAATAAATATCCTTATATTTTTACGATAGCTTGGAAGCTATCTGCTACTTTTTTTGAATTGTCCTTGAATAATTGAGCCAAAAAGTCCACCTAAAAGCAGGCCGTAGGCAGTCATATTGTACCAAACTGATTGTATTGCACAGCTTCCAGTCAAGCAGCCAACCTCTTGCCAGTAGAAATAACCAGCGATTGCACCTACTGTTGCACCAATAATAACGAGTTTTTGTTTATTTAGAATATTCATAATTGAATGTTGATTTGATTTGTTTGAAGATTAATTTTAATCGTTCTATTTTTTTGTTCAATTGCCCTTTTTATTTTTTGCAAAGGTATTGAAAAGTCATCTAAAAGCCATTTATTATTTCTTTTAAATTTCTTCAAAAATTATACATTCCTTTTTTGTTGGTTTGAATTTTAAGAAATTAAAGGGTTTTTGATTCTATCAAAAACAATTTCTTGCTACATTTCATTACAGAGAAAACTAAAAACACATTTTTCAAACTTATTTTTTTATAGATAATGAAGACAAGCAATTCGAATTCCACTTCTAGTTTTGAGGGTAAAAATATATTAATCATCGGTGCAAGTTCTGGAATCGGACACGCACTTGCCAAACAACTTGAAAATCAGGGAGCTACACTTTTTACAGCTTCACGAACTGCACCAGAAGGCATCACTTCTACACATACAGAACTGGATATAACAGGAGAAATTGATAATTTACAAATTCCTGATGAGCTTCATGGATTGGTGTATTGTGCAGGAAGTATAAACTTAAAGCCTTTTGCACGTCTGAAGATGAAGGATTTTGAAAATGATTTTCAGATAAATGTTCTTGGGGCAGTAAAGGTAATTCAACATAGTTTGAAGGCATTGAAAAAAGCCGAAACAAGTAGTATTGTTCTTTTTAGTACCGTTGCTTCAAAAGTAGGAATGAATTTTCACGCTAGTATCGCCACAGCAAAATCTGCCGTAGAAGGTTTGGCGCAGTCATTAGCTGCCGAATTAGCTTCACAGAACACACGAGTAAACGTACTTGCTCCTTCGCTCACCGATACGCCACTTGCAAAATCATTGCTATCTACCGAAGACAAAAAAGAAGCATCTGGCAAACGCCACCCACTAGGAAGAGTAGGAACAGCCGAAGATTTGGCTTCTGCTGCAGCCTTTTTATTATCCGATGAAAGCACTTGGATAACAGGACAAATAGTAGGCGTTGATGGTGGAATGGGAAAAATAAAACTTGTTTAGGGGAAGGAATTGGGGAATAGGAATTGGGAAGGGAATAAAGAATGAACACCGTTGTTGGTGTCTTAGCGATAGCGACACCAACAACTACAAATTATTTACTTCTTTTCTACTAACTCTATTTTCAATATTCTATCAAAAAAATGATTTTGATTGGCTAGTACGATTATGACATGAACAATATTTGCTATCAAAAGTCCAAAACCTAAAATATTTCCTATAACACCTGTCTCTCCTGCAATGACTTCTAAAATGATAATCAAAGCTATAATCATAAAAAGACAAAGCCAATAAAAGACATTTCGGAAAAGTAAAATAAAAGGAGAAGCATTTTCCTGTGTTTTCGTATCGATAAAATAAAGTCCCATTATTCGTTTTCCTAAACTAGATTTAATTCCAACTACATCTCTAAAGAGCATGTATAAACTTCCTACACCAAAAATAAAATCATTTCCTCCTTCAAAAAGAATATAAAGAGCTATCCCCAAAACAACAGCTATAAAATTGTCTATCAAATAAGCAAAAATACGATTATTAGTTTCTGCTTTTTTAAATTCATAGACAATTGGTTTTGAGAGTTTTAGTTTTGAGGTAACAGGAAATTTTTTGAGCGTAAAACTCTGTCCACAATGTTTTGAGTTCATGTATTCCCAACTTTCCTTTAAAAAAGCAGATTTACAAGAAGCACAAAAAACAATTTCATCTCCTATACAAAACTCATCTCCTGTAACTGGGTCTTGACGGTTTTCTTTTATAAAAAAAGTTTCTTTTTCGGTAAGTGTTAGGGCATTTTTCATTTTAATAGGACAGTTATGGCAAAGTTGTAAGATTGTTCTATTATTTCTTACTCTAAAAATAACAGTTTGGTTGTAAAAATAGCAAAGAAATTTTCTCAAAACTGACTTTACAAACTCATTAACTCAATCATTCCATTCTATATGATTAACTTTGTAAAAAAATACAAATCAACCAAAAAACAATGACACAAGAAGAAATCATAAAAGCCATCAACGAAAAATATCATAATTTGGGCGAAAATCCTGATAATTATCTAAAAGGATTGTTACAAGCAAAGCCGATTAATTACTGGGATTATATCGAAGTAGATTCTTTGCTTTCCCTTCAAAAACCTCGTACAGACTTTAAAGATGAAGAAATATTTATTATTTATCATCAAATTACGGAGCTTACTTTGAAGTTGATGGTTCACGAATTAGAACAAATTATTGAAGAAGAAATCCTTACAGAAGAATTTATTACAACCAAAATTCATCGTCTGAATCGTTATACTTCTATGCTCATCAATTCTTTTTCGGTAATGAGCGAAGGAATGGATTATGATGATTACAATACGTTTAGAAGCACTTTGACTCCTGCAAGTGGTTTTCAGAGCGCACAATTTCGTTTTATTGAAATCTATTGTACAGGTGTGAAAAACTTAATCAATCAAAAAGGAATAGAGCGTTTGTCTAAAGTTGAAAATCCAAAAATTGAAGATTATTTTGAGCATATTTATTGGAAAGATGCAGGACAAAACCGTAAAACAGGAATAAAATCGCTTACTTTAAGACAATTTGAAGAAAAATATTTGGATAAATTTATTTCTCTTGCCAAAGAATTAGAAGGAAATACGCTAGAAGATAAATTGATAAAGATGAATGCAACTTTGCCTATTTCGGAAGATTTGCAAAAACTATTAAGAGAATTTGATACGCTTTATAATGTTACTTTTCCACTCGTTCATCTCAATACAGCAAAGCATTATTTGGATAGCAAAGGCGAAAACAAAGCAGCCACAGGAGGTTCAGAATGGCAAAAATACCTACATCCAAAATTCCAACAACGCAAGTTTTTTCCTATACTTTGGACAGAAGAAGAAAAAGAACATTGGGCAGAAAATGAATAAAAATGCCCTTTGCTACTCAACTATTGTCAGAGTAATTTTGGATTACCAAAAATACTACTGACAAAGTTGTTGTAACCTTATTTCAAAATACTAATTTATTCAATTATCGTTATATTTAGAAAGTTATTTTAAAAATTCAAATGATGTAATAGTTATGCTTTACGTTTCTAATCATTTGAGAAAACAAACCTAAGATTTGACAACTCGTTTGTTAGATTTTCTAATCTCTTTTTATTCGTGTAGAGTGTAGCATTTGTAATTTCCAGCCTTGTTTGGTTTTTATGGCGACGGCACTTTCCAACCATTGCAAATCTCTTATTTTTTCACCATCTATACTAAGAGTTGCATAATTTTGATAAGCAAACCAAATCGAATTTTTAGACTTTACAAATCTAATAAACTCAAAACTATTGCTTCTTTTGGGTAGTTTTTCTGCACTACGAGCTTTAGCAATATAGCTTTTAATCGTATCATTTGTCCAAACTTCACCGTGTTCTAAGAGCAAAAAATCATCAGTATGATAAGTTGCAATTTTGGTAGAATCTAACTCGCCCCAAACCTGATCAAAAACATTTTGTATGAGCTGTTTTAGAGCTGTTTCTTCTTCTGGTTTTATATTTTGTGCTTGAAGGGAATAAATAGTTGAATAAACAGAGAAAAATAGAAAAAGTAATGGTGCTATTTTTTTTATCACGGTAAGTTTTGAATTAATTTTAATGACTTGATTTGAAGGACAACGACAAAAATACAAGACTTTTATGACTTGAACCCTTTTTGATAAAAAAAGTAAGCATGAAGAATAATCTTGCTCAAATTTTTTGCAAAAATCTAAAAAATAGAGTAGCTTCGGTAATAATTGTATAACAGACTTCTAGTCTGTTGTTTTAAAAAACTTATAGTCATTTTGTTCAGACAAGATGTCTGAACTACAGGAAAACATTATGCGAAAAACCATTCTCAACGCACTAGAAACGCAATATTATTACGACCAACTTGGGCATTTATCTACCAAAGGCGAAGAAACTCCAAAACAGCGTTTGCAGCGTTTGTATGTTGCTTTTTTGAGTCTTTTGAATAATCTGACAGAAGATAGAGAACAACAAATTTTTACAGGCTGGTATGCAAAATTGCATTTTGTGTGTCAGGCGTATGGCTTGGGAAGTGAATGGGAAAGTGAGTTGCAAGGATTGCGAAGGCTTTTGAGAAAGAATAGTTTGCAAGTTTTTTTTAATCCTTCAGAGGTTCAATTTCTGACGGCTTTGTCGCTGCTTACTCGTTTGGTTCAGATTTTTGCAACCGAAGATGCACCTCAATTATTAAAAGAAAAATACGAAAATGAAGAACTAATTAGCCTAGCTTTTAAAGAAGAAGCAGAGCAAAAAGTAGGTAGAATTTTCGGAACGGTGCAAGACAAAGACACCGAAATTATTTATGACGACAAAGGACGTGGTACGGCTTCTTTCCAACTTTTTACAGAAGAACATGGAATGATTAGTATTTCGGTTGCCGATGTTCATTATTATTCTAAGAAAAATACTATTTTTCATCAGCATAATTTGAGTAGAGAAATTCCTCGTTTGATGCCTTATCAGCCTGTCAGCGTTACAAATTTGGAATTGGTAGGCGAAAATCAGTTTGTCAGTACCGATAAATCACTCATTATTCTCAATCCAGATTATTTAGTAGATGCTTCTGCCATTGCAAAATGCAAAACGTTTAAAGGACAAACTCCTTATTTGTATCTACTTTCCAAACTAGAATTTTTTGCAGGAAATGAAGGAACTTTTAGAGGAAAAGTAATCAACGAACTTTTAGATAAATTAGTAGAAAATCCAGAAATTACTTTTCAAGAAGCCTATAAAGATGCTTTTATAGAAAATAGTATCGATGCAGCTTTTATTGATAAAGATAAATTAAAGGAAATCAGTAGGCAGCTAAAAGAACATTTTTTTGTAGTTCAGAAACACATCAGCCCTTATTTTGAAAATTTACTGACGACAGAACCGACTTTTATTTCTAGCAAATATGGTTTGCAAGGACGTATAGATTTGCTCATCGAACACAATGAACCTGAATTAAGAGAACGAAAAGATATTATAGAATTGAAAAGTTCGAAAGCTCCTGAAATGAATATTTCGAACGGTTGGAAAAATGATTTGATACAAGTGGCTTGTTACAATCTTTTGATTGATAGCACTTTCGAAAAACGAACAGGAATTAGTGCGCTTTTATATTCTAGTGATTCTCAAAATGGTTTGCGAGATTGTGGAAGTTTGGATTTTGACAAACAGACGGCTATGGAAATCAGAAATCGAATTGTAGCAATGGATATGTGGATTGCCAATGGAAGTGTAAAAGTTTTTGATAATTTATTGAAATCTGTCGAAATGTCGAACCCTGCTTTTTTTGATATGGATAAGGCAAAAGAGTTTAATGAAAAATGGCAAAAAGCAAGTCAGTTAGATAGCGCTTATTTTATCGAATTTATTGCCCTTGTGATGCGTGAGGCGATGTTTGCAAAAGTGGGAGGAATGGCAGGAACAGAACCCGTTCAAGGTTTTGCAAGTCTTTGGAGAAATACTCAAACTGAAAAAACAGATAATTTTTCGCTTTTAAATGAACTTACTTTTGAACAATGGGACAAAAAAGAAACTTTACTGACACTAAAACGGCCAGAAAATCAATCAATTACTTCATTCCGAACAGGCGATATTATCGTTATTTATCCAATAGAAGAAGAAAAAGAAGGAAAGGTGCATTCAGCTTTACATTATCAGATTTTGAAGGGAAATATTGAAGAAATTTCATCAGAAAAAGTAACTCTCAAGATTTGGAGTAAGCATATCAATCAAGTATTTTTTGAATCCTATCCAAAATGGGGCATCGAACCCAATTTGATGGAACGTACTTTTAATGATCTTAGCGCATCGTTAGCTGAATTTTTGGGAGCTGATAACCATAAAAAAGGAATTATTTACGGACAAACAGAACCTCGTTTTGATGAAAATTTCAAAATTGATTATACCGAAAAAGGTCAGAATAAAGGATTAAGCGAAGAGCAAAACGAAATCTTTAATCGTGCGCTTTCGGCAAAAGATTATTTTCTTTTACAAGGTCCTCCCGGAACTGGAAAAACTTCGGCAATGCTCAAAAATATGGTCGATTATCTCTACAACGAAACTGACCAAATTGTTGTGCTGTTAGCTTTTACCAACCGAGCAACAGACGAAATTTGTCAAAAAGTAAAACTCGTTTGTGGAGATGATTTTGTTCGTTTGGGAAATGTAAAAGAAGACAGCGTTTTCTATCCAAATAGCTTAAAAGCCTCAAAAAGTTTGGACGAACTAAAAGCTAAAATTCATACTTCAAGAGTTTTTGTTTCGACGGTTTCTTCTTTTTATTCTAACCTTAGAATATTAAATAGAGATGACCCAAATGGAGGAAAACTAACTTTTGATACACTTATAGTTGATGAGGCTTCTCAACTTCTAGAACCTCATTTGTGTGGAATTTTACCAAAATTCAAGCGTTTTATTTTGATTGGAGATGAAAAACAGCTTCCTGCCGTAGTTACGCAGCCTTCAAAATTGTGTAGTGCAAAAAGTCCGTTATTGCACGAAATTGGAATTGAAGATTTGAGTCAGTCCGTTTTTGAGCGTTTGGTAGAAAATGCCGAAAAACGAAATTGGAATAAATGTGTAGCCATGCTTTCGACACAGTATCGAACGCATCAAGATATTGCCGAATTTATCAGTACAGAATTTTATAAAACACTAAAAGCAGGAAGCGAAAGACAGTTTGAGAAATTGAGTTATTACAATCCAAATTCGGAAGACGAATTAGAGAAATTCTTAGCTCAAAAAAGAGTTTTATTTATTCCTACCAAATCTGAAAAAGGAACAAAATTTCATAGCGACGAAGCCGACAGAGTAGTCGAACTTTTACGCACCCTACACCGAATTTTTGGGGATGATTTTGATGAAGAAACCGTCGGAGTAATTACACCTTACCGAGCGCAAATTGCACAAATTTATCAGCGATTAGATGAAAATCTAAGAAAAATAATAACCGTCGATACCGTAGAACGCTATCAAGGAAGTGAGCGAAAAATTATTATTTTATCAATGGCAACCAATCACGCTGCACAAATGCGTTTTTTGGAATCATTGAATGCAAAACAAAGCGTTGATAAAAAACTAAATGTTGCGCTTAGTCGTGCCAAAGAACAGTTGATTTTGTTAGGCAATCCAGTAGTTTTGAAGACTGGGAAGTTTTATGGGAAATTTTTGGAATGGGTGGAAAAGGAGAAAGAAATTATTTTATAATATTTTACCAAATTCTATTTATATCGCTATTTTCCATGTATTCATCAAAAATTTTATCACAACTTATAAGCCCCATATTTTCTGATAGACTTTGAACAAAAAGAAGTCTATCAAATGGGTCTTTATGATAATAAGGTAAAGTTCTTAATAAAAAAGTATGTTCAATTTTGATAGGAATTATCTGTATTCCATTTTTCCAAATTAGTTTTTGTAATTCCTCCATTGACAAATCCATTTCTAGTTTGTCTATACTTATCTTAATTGCTATTTCCCAAAAACTTACTACGCTTACAAAAATTGTGTTTTTAGGATTTTGTACTTCTTTTTTTGCTTTCTCACTTAGTTTATTATTTCCTTCAAAAAACCAAATTAAAGCGTGTGTATCTAATAAAATATTCATTAAAATAGAGTTAGCCAGGCATATAATCTTCAAAATGGTCTAATGGAGCATCAAAATCATCACTCATTCGAAATTTTCCTTTTGCACAACCAAATTGAGGAATTCTTTTAGGTGCTATTTGTGTTTCTGAAAACTGTTTGGTTAGTAAATAATCCATAAAGTTTACTAATTCTTTTTTTAGATTTTCAGAATTTAGTAAGAGTAATTTTGAATATATTTCGTGGTCTTTTATCATAATAATTGTATTTTTGAGTTTACGAATATAACGGTTTTTATTAAAACTTGGTTTTATTTGAGAGCAAAAAGTTATTCATATTATCTAAATATCAAGAATGAAACAGTTAATAAGCTCAATATTTTTACTTGTAAGTTTATTTTCTTGTCAAAATCAAACTGATAATTCTATAAACAAAGAAGTTGTAAATTCTATCCAAAAAGAAGAAGTTGAGGAAACAGATTTTGATAAATTCTTTAAAAAATACCATTCTGATTCAGTTTTTCAAGTCAATCACACACAATTTCCTCTCAAATGTGTCCATATAGAACTTGAAGAAATTACAACTACTTTTATCCAAAAAAATGATTGGAAATTCAATAATTTTGAAGACAACAAAACAAGCGAACACGACCACTACGAATATATAAAAGAAATCGGCAATGATAATCTAGTTTTGTATGAAATGAGAGGAATTGATAACGGTATTTTGGTTATTTATAAATTTACGTTCAATAATCAAAAATGGATGCTGGAAGAAATAGAAGATGCTTCTAATTGAAATTGAATTTATAAGTTATTTTATTCATCAGTTTTTGTAAGATTGAAAAATAATTTAGGTTACAATAAACTCTCACTCAAAAAATTACGTTTCTATAAAAAAACTCTAAATTATACTAACATGACAAAAATAACGATTGAATTAAATAATGATTTAGCTCAAAAAATAGAATACTTAGTTAATTCTTATGCAAATAAAAATATTTTATTTGAACGTTTTATCGGAAACTATAAAAAGGAAATAGAAGAAGGGATAAATAAAATGAATGCTACTTTAAAAACGTATGAAGAAAAATATAATATGTCTTCTGAATCATTTTATTATAAATTTGAAAAAGGAGAAGGTGAAGAAACTGACACTACTGATTTTATGATTTGGGCAGGAGTTTATGAAATGAAGTTAAAAAGTGAAAACAAACTCAAAAAAATATCATAAACTTCCTATGCTATAATAGGGTAAACGCACGAAACTTTTTATACTGCTTTCAGTATGTTTAAACACACTTTAACTATCAGAGTAAATTCAATTTGCA
>PFKD01000070.1 GCA_002784125.1 Flexibacter sp. CG_4_10_14_3_um_filter_32_15 | reverse complement strand
TATCAATTTTTTTATCAGAAATAAGTGAATTTCCTACTTTGATATTATTAGAAAGGTCGTTTAATTTTCGACGCATTTGAGCCGTTTTGAGCCAAAGAGAAAGCTGTGTAATAGAAATACTTTCGGTATTCAAATCGACACCAAAAATATTATTTTCCAAAATCTGATGAATCAAATTACTTTCCTGTTTTTTGACAACACTCGGCAAAGGCGCATCAAAAATGCTTAATAAATTTGTTTTTTTGGTTTCAGTAGAATCTGTATTTTTAGGTTCTTTTTTTTCTTCTTGTCTTGCCAAAATGCCTAGTTTTAGGTTTTCTATCCATTCGTATTCATAAATAAAAAAGTTCAAAACTTGATTGAGAAATGCTCCCGAACCACACGCAGGGTCAAGCACCGTAACGGTATCTAGCCATTTTTGATAGATTTCAATCTTTTCTTGTAATTCGCTCGTTTGATTTTCTGTATAATTTTCTATTTCGTCCCAAGAAAGCAACTCATCAAGTATTTGAAGTTCTGATTTTTTTTGATGACAAAGTTTTCCGACACTCTCTTCAATGATATATTTTGTAATCGGAATTGGTGTATAAAAAACACCGTCTTGTTTTCGTTTTCCACTATTTTTGGGTTCTTTTCCTGCTTCAATGGCTTCCAAATCTTCCAAAAGTTCAGTTCTTTTTTGATCGATTTCATTTAGAGAATGTTCGAAAATATGCCCCAAAACATTGATGTCAATATCGGTTTCGAAATTATATTGATTGAGTGAATTAAGTAAATTTTCTAAATTTTCGCTGTTAGTAAAAATAATCGTGTCCAGCACTTTATCAGGCGCAAAAAGTCCACCGTTGTAGCCATAAATATCGTATTTTTTGCTTTTGAAACCTGTATCAATAAAACGAAAATGATGCTTTAATCTATCATAAAGTGTAACAATGTCGCCTTCTTCAATTCTAGTTTTCCATTCTTCAATAATAGTTTGGATAAGATTGGGAGGCAAAAGTCCTTTATCTTTGGCAAAACACATAAAAATAAGTCGGTCTAATAACTTTTGTGTTTTTTCGAATAATAAAAGTGCATCAAATTTTTTATTCTGACGAGCCAGCGACAAAAAAATGAGTTCTTTTGAAAGCTGATAGCGATTATAAAATTCCAAAGTCAGTTCTTCTTCTCGTGCAATAGATTGTTTTTTGAGCTGCAAAGGCAAATCACTCAATAAATTATCTTTTTGTAGCAGCGTATAAAGAATAGTAAAATTATCATAATCCAAATTGAATAAATCAAATTCTTCGTGTTCGTAGGCATTATCCAAGTACAGACGCAAAAAACGAAAATTTGAAGTGATTACATACCTACAATTTGGGTGCTGTCTTTTATATCCAAAGGCTTGATTTTCGATACTTGCCATCAAACGAGTACGCATATCTTTTAGCTCAATGACTGCCAAAACGGTATTTTTTTCTGGATTACCTTCTTGATTATTTAATAAAATCCCTCCGTCTGCTTTTTTGCTATCGTTTGGGTTTTTGAGTTCTGTAAGCAGGTTATGATTTTGATTTGGAAAAAGTGTATAATCCAAAACATTTACAAAAAGGTCTTTCAAAAAACCTTCTTGATATTGTTCTTCCTTTACTTTGCTCAAATTTTCTTGTACAGATTTATCTCCAAAATGCGCTACAAATTTTTGATAGGCATTTTGGATAGCTTCTGAATTAGTTTTGGTTTGTTCTCTAACAAAACTTTTGAGTACACTTTTTTGAAAAATTCCCATTTTTTATAATTTCAGTAGGTAAAACGGCTTGCCTTTTCCTATGATAGTATTTTGTGTTTAATAAAAATCCACAGTAGTTTAGGAAAAGGCTTGCCTTTTCCCTACCAATAAAATGATACAATTATTTTTTTTCAATCAATTTATCGTCATCGCCGTTGTTGGTGTCCTCACCAACGACTTTCACACTAACCATATTACTAATCACAGAAAGTACAACATAAAGCAAAATAATCAAAGGAATGCCCAAATACTGCAAGAAAACCAATAAAAGAACACTTGAAAGAAGAAAAATATAACGAATTTCGTTTCCTTTGAAGGCAAAAGATTTGAATTTTAATGCAAAAAGTGGAAGTTCTGCCACCAAAAGCAAACTCATCACAACTGCCAAAACAACTAATAAAATAGGGTTTAGAATAATTTCTTCATAAGTTGGATTTTGCAATAAAATAAGAGGAATTGAGCCAATCAAAATAGCATTTGCAGGTGTAGGAACACCAATAAATGAATCTGACTGACGAGTATCTACATTAAATTTTGCCAAACGCAAAGCCGAAAAAATAGCAATCAAAAGCGCAACATAAGGCAAATAAGAATCCATTGCTGTCGGAATTTGTCCATCAACTAAACTTTGTGATACTTTTTCCAAACTTGCCGAAATCATTAGTTGATACAAAATAAAAGCAGGTAAAACACCAAAAGTTACACAATCAGCCAAAGAATCCAATTCTTTTCCGATAGGTGAACTTACTTTTAACATTCTTGCTACAAAACCATCTAAAAAATCAAAAATAGCTGCAATTCCGATGCAATAGGCAGCAATATCAAGGGAGTTTTTGAAGCTAAAAATAATACCGATGCAGCCAAAAAATAAATTGCAACAGGTCAAGAAATTAGGAATATGTTTTTTCATTCGGATAGTTTTTTGTTGATTTACAGTAGCTGACACCTTCCAAGGTGTCAGAGTATTATAATGATAGCTTGAGAGTATTATAATGATAGCTTGGAAGCTATCAGCTACATTTAAAATAAAAAATAAAATGATAAAAAAAATAAATATACAAATTCTCTTTTTGATTAGCTTCTTTATTTTAGAATCAAAATCTAATCTTGTTTATGCACAAGTATTCTTGCCAGTTGATTTGACTGCTGACCATTCCGACGACAAACTGCCTGTTCATTCTATTTTCGTAGGCGAAGATAATCATAAATGGATAGGAACAGAAAACGGAGTCTATCAAATTGAAGAAGTAACCGAAGAAGCTCTCGTAAATGCCAACGAATTTTTGCCAAAAAGTTCTATTTTACTTATCAAAAAAGCTCCAAAGAATAAACTTTGGTTTGTAACCTACGCTAATGAAGTAATTGTTTTAGATATTGAAACGAACAAGCAAGAAAAGCAAAATTTTGATTTTCTCAAAGGTAAAATAGTTAGTAATTTAGCTTTCTCAGATAAATCAAAAACTATTTGGATAGCCAGTAGAGGAAATGGTTTGTGGAAAAAAACAGGCACAAATGCTACAAAAATAGAAATTAAAAAGAGTGATGAAAATATAAATGATATTCTATTTTTTAATGGAATGATTTGGGCTGCAACTGAAACAGGACTTTATTATACAAAAAATAGTTCTGCAAATGATAAAAAACACAAATTCAAATCTGTGTCTGATTTTACAAAAGGAAGTAAAATGATAGTCTATAAAAATCAGTTGTGGGTTTTGGGGTATGATAAAAAAGATAAAGGAACTCTAAAAACAACTAAAGATGGCAAAAAATGGACAACCTATTCACTTTCAGCATCTTTTGAATACCAAGTCCCTAATATAATGGCATTTGACAGCAAAGGAAATCTGTGGGTGGCTGCTGATAGAGTGGCAAAATTTGAGCCTTTAGGCAATAAAAAATGGACAGAATTTGGAGAAAAACAAGGTTTTCAAAGTAGGTCTGCACTTTCTTTAGCTGTCGATAAAACTGATAATATTTGGGTAGGAACGGAAGGAAGAGGACTTTTTGTGAGAGTAAATTATCCTGAAAAATTGACTGAAAAAGAAGATGATTTAGAACAAGAAATTGAAACTGTTGCTGATTTAGAAGAATTAAAAGAAGAGAAAAGCCTTGCAGAATTATTAAATACAGAAGAAACAGAAACTATAAAAGGAAAAAAACTAAGACTAAAAGTTCAGTTTAAGATAGCAAAAGCTGATATTTTGCCAGAATATGTAGCCGAATTAAATGAACTTGTCGCTTTTATGAACAAAAACATAGAAATCAGAATTTTGATAGAAGGACATACTGCTCCGATAGGAAATGCTCAAAAAAATCAAGAATTATCCGAACAAAGAGCCGTTGAGGTAAGAAATTATTTGATTGGAAAAGGAATAAGTCAAAATAGAATCCGAACAGTAGGCTACGGTGGAACTCGTCCAATCTCTACACAATCAGAACAAATAAAGGAAAATAGAAGAGTAGAAGTTATCTTTGTAGATTAATTGTCTATCAAAACCTTGAAAGAAAATAACTCAAATTGTTGATACACAACTTAAATTAAGTATAAAACTTATTCTATTCTCAGAATTACAAATCCTATCTAACAAAATAATTTGTGGATAGGATTTTTTAATTCGTCAATAATTCAAAATTTCGTATCTTTTCGTTCTGAATTAAAAGTTACCAAATTATACCAAAATCAATTTTAAATCAATTTTATGCCTACTTCTTCGCTCGTTACTCGTGTGGCTTATATTAGAGATTATTACAAAGAGTTTCGTTACAAACAACTGCTCACAGATAGTCGTAAACTTGCCATTCCTCACGAAACTATATTTTTTGCTATAAAAGGAAAACGCCAAGACGGACATAATTTTATCAGAAGTCTGTATAGTAAAGGTGTTCGTTGGTTTATTATTGAAGATGAAGAAGCAGTTGCAAAGAATTTCAGAAATGATGAAGAAGCAGTAGGCGCACAGTTTTTACTCGTCAAAAATAGCATTCGCACACTCCAAGCGTTGGCTGCCCACCATAGAAGTCAGTTCAAACTTCCTGTTATTGGAATTACGGGAAGTAATGGAAAAACGATTATAAAAGAATGGTTATCACAACTTTTGGCTGATAGTTTTCAGATTATAAAAAGTCCAAAAAGCTATAATTCTCAAATTGGTGTTCCTCTTTCGGTTTGGGAACTTTCAGAAGAACATACCCTTGCCATTTTTGAAGCTGGAATTTCGCAGCCCAATGAAATGGAATATTTAGAACCTATCATTCAGCCAAATATCGGTATTTTTACAAATTTAGGAAGCGCACACGATGAGGGTTTTGAAAGTAGATTAGAGAAAGCAACCGAAAAAGCAAAACTATTCGAAAACTGTAAATTCTTGATTTCAAGAGATATTTATTCGGCAGTCAATACGGCAATTCTAAATTTAAAGGAACGAGAAGGCGACCCTCATTTTTTTGGCTGGACTACGCAAGATGTAGCCATTTATCCTTCTGCCGTCGATATGCGCTATCTTGACCCAAATGTGGGAGGCGTAAATGTAGGTTTGTACGACCCTCATACCAACGAAAAACTCAACTTTTATTTACCTTTTTCTAATCCTGCACACGTAGAAAACTGTTTGCATTGTATTGTTACGATGCTACTTTTTGAATATAAAGAAAAGGAAATTCAAGAAAAAATCAATAAGCTAAAAGCCGTTGAGATGCGCCTTGAACTCAAACAAGGAATTTTTAATTGTAGCTTGATAGATGATACCTATAACAATGATTTTGGAGGTTTAAATGTAGCCTTAGATTTTTTATTACAACAAAGTAACAAACCCAAACGAACGGTTATTCTGTCAGATATGCCAGAAGAAAATCAAAAAGGATTGTATGAAAAAATATTTCAACTTTGTGCCAAAAAAGGCGTAGAGCGTGTTATTGCTATTGGAGAAAATATCAAAAGAGTGCTTATTCCAGATACAGAAACGCTAATTGATGCTCAGTTTTTTGCTACAACAGAAGACTTTTTAAGTGATTTTGCAGATGGGGATATTCGTTTTGGAAATGAAGCTATTTTGATAAAAGGCGCAAGAAGATTTGAGTTTGAAAAAATTGTGGAAGCCTTAGAACTCAAAGTACATGGAACAAAACTAGAAATCAATCTCAATAATTTAGCGCATAATTTGGATTATTTCCGTTCGCTTATTTCTCCAAGAACCAGAATTATGGCAATGGTAAAAGCCTTTGGGTATGGAAGTGGTACAAATTACGAAGTGGCTCATTTATTACAATATCATAGAGTTGATTATTTGGCTGTGGCGTATGTAGATGAAGGAATTTCACTCAGAAATGAAGGAATAAGAACGCCTATTATGGTCATGAATCCATCGGTGGATAGTTTTGAAAAAATGTATGTTCACAAACTTGAACCCGAAATTTATAGCATCTCAACACTTAAAAGATATGCAGAATATGCCAAAGAAAAGGCGTATGAATTGAATTTAGCTGAGTTTGGAGCAGACGTAAAAAATATTTTCAAAATTCATTTGAAATTAGATACAGGAATGAATCGCTTAGGTTTTGCTACCAGTGATTTGCCTACTTTGTTGGCTTTGGTCGAATCAGTTGGCGAATCTTTAGAAGTGGCGAGTGTTTTTACGCATTTAGCAGCAGCAGATGATGAAGAAATGGATGATTTTTCACTCCAGCAAATCAAAGAATTTGAAGAATGGGCTGCCGAATTAGAAAACCAATTAGGTTATTCTTTCCTTCGCCATGCCGTCAATTCAGCAGGAATTATTCGCTTCAAAAATGCACATTTCGAAATGGTGCGTTTAGGTTTGGGATTATATGGCGTTGATGCTTCCAAAAAAGCACAAGAACATTTATTGTCTATTAGTTCGCTTAAAGCCACTATTTCACAAATAAAAGTGGTTCATCCAGAAGATAGCGTTGGTTATTCAAGAAAAGGAAAAGTAGAACGTATCTCCAAAATTGCTACGATTGCCATTGGTTATGCTGATGGATATGATAGACGTTTTGGAAATGGAGTTGGGAAAGTTTATTTGCATGGCGAACTTGCGCCTACGGTTGGAAATATTTGTATGGATATGTGTATGGTGGATGTAACCGATATTGAAGACGCAAAAGAAGGCGATGAAGTAATTATTTTTGGAGAATATCCGACTGTAACCGACCTTGCAAATACAATCGGAACAATTCCGTATGAAATTTTGACCAATATAAGCGAACGAGTGAAACGAATTTTTTATGCTGACTAATTATAACTTTGACAGTCCTTTCAAAAGGTTGTCAATAGTTAGAAAAGCATATATTTCAACTATTGTCAGAGTTATTTCGGATTACCGAAAACTACTGACAAAGTTTTTATAACCATTTTATTTATCCTCAAAATGAAAAAATATATTAGGAACAAAAAACAAATAAAGTTTACAACTTATTTTGTGTCTTCGTTTGCTCAAAAACGAACAAAACACTTCCTCAAAAGTATGATTTATTCGCTTGAATCAGGCTTCTGAGGAAGCGAAACATTCAGTTCTGAGGAACTGAATGCACGACAAAATGCAAGAAAACTTTTAGAACACTCTACTAAATGAAGGATTTTTTAAAAACTTAAAAACAAAAAATTATTTCACTTGCGCTCCAGTATTGACCATTTTTTCAGGACTTACAAAGACCAATTTTCCATTTTCATTTTCTGCTAAAAGAATCATTCCTTGAGAAACTACTCCTCTCATTTTTCGTGGTGCAAGATTGGCAAGCCAACATACTTGTTTTCCTATTATTTCTTCTGGTGAAAAATGCTCTGCAATTCCACTCGCTACGGTTACTTCATTTTCTCCTACTTCTAAAGTGATTTTCAAAAGTTTATCGGCTTTTTTGATAGGTTCTGCATTTTTGATGGTCGCAACACGAATATCAATTTTAGAAAAATCATCAAACTGAATTTCAGGTTGGATGGGTGCTATCTCTTTGTCTTCATTAGACACACGACTGTGTGTCTCTTTTAATTCTTGCATTTTTCTAGCCTTATTATCTTCTAATTTTTTGACTTGACTTTCTACCAATTCGTCTTCTATTTTTTCAAAAAGTAACGTTGCTTTGTTTATTTTTCCATCTAATAAATTTAATCTTCCTGCTAAATCCCATTTCAAACCTTCTTTAGATTCTGATTCTAAATTCAACATTTGAGCAATTTTAGCAGAAGTTTCAGGCAAAAATGGGCACATCAAAATAGATAAATTAGCCGTTAGCTCTGCACTAATTTTCATAATTTGTTCTACTCGCTTAGGTTCTGTTTTTTGTAGTTTCCAAGGCTCTGTGGTGGCAAGATATTTATTTCCAATTCGTGCCAATTCCATTACTTGATACAATCCTTCTCTAAAATTAAAGCTCTCTAAATTCTGACTTACTTTTTCAGTCTGTGTTTTTATTCCTTCTAAAGTTTCTTTATCAAAATCGGTTAAGCTATTTTTAATCTCAGCGTTTTCTAAATCAATATTCGGAATAGTTCCTTCATAATATTTATTTATCAAAACAACAGTACGATTAACAAAATTACCGAGCGTATCGACAAGTTCATTATTGATTCTGGATTGAAAAGTTGCCCACGTAAACTCACTATCTTTTGTTTCTGGTGCAATAGAAGTCAAAACATAACGCAATTCATCTTTTTTGGTAGGAAATTCTTTTACATATTCATTGAGCCAAACAGCCCATTCTCTTGATGTAGAAATTTTATCTCCCTCCAAATTCAAAAAGTTGTTGGCAGGAACATTTTCAGGCAAAATATAATCGCCATGTGATTTCAAGATAATAGGAAAAATCAAACAGTGAAAAACAATATTATCCTTTCCAATAAAATGAATAAGACGAGAATTTTCAGCTTCATCTTTTTGTTTTAGCCAGTATTTTTCCCATTTATTTTCTTCGCCTTGATTTTTTGCCCATTGTTTGGTAGCCGAAATATAACCAATAGGAGCATCAAGCCAAACATAAAGCACTTTTCCGTCAGCATCTTGAAGAGGAACAGGAACGCCCCAGTCCAAATCTCTAGTCATCGAACGCTCATGCAAACCTTGTTCTATCCAAGATTTACATTGACCATAAACACTTGTACGCCAAAGGTCTTTTTTATCTTCCAAAATCCATTCTCTCAGCCAAGTATCATAATTTTGTAAAGGCAAAAACCAATGAGAAGTAGATTTTAAGACAGGTTTTTCTCCACTCAATGCCGATTTTGGATTGATTAATTCTGTCGGACTCAACGTAGAACCACATTTTTCGCATTGGTCGCCAAAAGCATTATCATTCTGACAATTTGGACACGTTCCTACAATATATCTATCAGCTAGAAACTGCTCAAACTTTTCATCATAAAATTGTTCGTTGGTTTGCTTGGTAAAAACACCTTTTTCATAGAGTGTAGTAAAAAAACCTTGTGCCGTTTCTTTATGCAAATCTGTCGAAGTACGATGATAAATATCAAATTCTATCCCAAAATCCTTGAAAGAATTTTTGAGTAAAGTATCATATTTATCAATAATTTCTTTTGGCGAAATTCCTTCTTTTTTGGCTCTAAGTGTAATGGCTGCACCATGCTCATCGCTTCCACACACAAAAACAACATCGTGATTTTTCATTCGGAGATAACGCACATACGTATCTGCTGGCAAATATGCACCTGCAATGTGTCCGATATGAAGTCCACCATTGGCATACGGAAGGGCAGCCGTAACGGTAGTTCGTTTGAAGTCTTTTGAAGTTTTGATAGAAGTCGACATATATGAATATAAAAAATTAGCAATTTCATTTTGAATTAATCTACAAAAATAGAAAAAATGTAAACCGAATAATATTTTAAGGGTAAAAACTTTAGATTTTTCGAAAAGTAAAAATAATCATGTGCTTTAATTTATTGAATATCAATTTATTTTAGGTTAAAAATTAACATTATTTCAAATAAATAGGACTATAAAAGGTGCTTATATGATTAATCCCCTAATTTTTATTTTTTTTGAAAGAATTAAAAATTGTGCATCAAATTTGTAAGATAAATTTTATACTTAATTAACAAAGTATAATCTTAATTACTCAAATTTATTTAATTCAAAATTAGACACTTATGAAAACTCTTTTTTCTTTCATGTTTGCAGCGACCTTATTTTTCGCTATCCAATCAGAAGCAGCAGCTCAACAATATTTCACGTATGATGGAGATACTTTCTCTGTACAACTGAAAACAAATAGTGCCAATACTCAAGTTATGGAAGTTTTTTTCTCTAGCAAAGGAGAATGGCATAAATTTGAAATTATCGATTTTCACGATTTGGAAGATACTCACGAAGGTGGATTTCTTTACACAGTCAAAGACGGTAAAGGCGATGTATATGATGTAGATTATTATCGTTCTCAAAATTATATTATCGTATATGCAAGCAATCACAGTACACAATGGACTCTCTATAAAAGATAGTAAGTAGTTCATTTACTAAAAAATATTCAAAAACACCTATCAAAAGTTTGGTAGGTGTTTTTTTTATTCTATAAAATTTTCTGTTGCCATTTCCAAGCTGAAAGCATCATTTCTTCAATTCCATATTTAGGAATCCAGCCCAAAACAGTTTTTGCTTTTTCATTATCGGCATAAATTTCTACTACATCGCCTTCTCTTCGTCCTCCTAATTCATAATTGAGTTTCTTGTTACTTACTTTTTCAAAGGCTTTTATGGCTTCTAAAACTGTTACTCCATTTCCTGTTCCTAGATTGAATATTTCTACTTGATTTATATTCTTATCCTTATTTTTTTGATTTTCTACTAAATAATCAATCGCCAAACGGTGCGCCTCTGCAATATCCGAAACGTGAATATAATCCCGAATACAAGAACCGTCCCGAGTAGCATAATCACTTCCATGAACTGTCATTTTATCTCTTTTTCCTGCTGCTGTAAGTGTAATAATTGGAACAAGAGATGTCGGTGGGTTTTTTGGGTCTTCCCCAATTTGTGCCGAAATATGCGCTCCAACTGGATTAAAATATCGCAGCAAAACAAATTTTTGACTTTTAGAAGTTTTGGCAAAATCAATTATCATGCGTTCACCTACTTGTTTGGTATACGCATAAGGAGATTCTGCGTATCCAAAAGCTGTATTTTCTGAAACAGGTAATTCGGTTGTGTTTCCATAAACCGAACAAGAAGAAGAAAAAATAAAATTCTCTACTTTATATTCCTTACTTAACTTCAAAATATTGAGTAATGAATTGAGATTGTTTTGATAATAAAAAATTGGGTCAGCGACAGAATCAGGGACAGATTTTAAGGCTGCAAAATGAATAATTCCGATGATTTGAGAATCAGAATTAATATCTGCTTCTTTCTCAAAAATTTCTTTTGTTTTATCATAATTACATAAATCTACATCATAGTTTTTTACTTTTCTACCTGTGAGGTTTTCTATATTTTTAATGACAGAAGAAGAAGAATTCAAATGATTATCCATCGAAATAATCTCATAATCACTTTCATACCCATTTTTCTTAGTGTAATTTTCTAAGCATTCGACAACGGTATGCGAACCAATGTAGCCACAACCTCCTGTAATAATTATTTTTTTTTGCATAATTATGTCTTATAGGTCGCTCGTGAGAACACAAGCAACGGTAGTTTTTTTAAATTTACAATTAAATAGTAATATAAATATTATTTATAAAATCTAAAATAGTCCTTTCCTAGCAACAGAGTTGGGTAACTTTATTAGTAATTCCAAATTACAAGGTTTGGCTACTCTGTAGCTCTAATAAAGTTCATTTTTGAGGTTCTACAAAGGTTATGTTGCGCTGCAACTGAAAATCAAATACTTAAAAATGACACTCATATTGAAATAGCAAAATATTTCTTTATAAAACTAAATTTACCATTGCTCGTGTTCTCACGAGCTACTGTACCCTGCTATTTTTTTGTAGAATATTATGGTTAAGGAGGGTGCATCTCAAAATGTCGTTTTAGTAGGGAAAAGGCAAGCCTTTTCCCTACAACGATAAAATTAATAAAGCGACATCTTGAGATGCACCCATTAAGGATTAGCAGGATTAATAGGATTTGAAATACAGATAAATACAACTGCTATTTTTTAAATCAAATCATTAATAAAATACCTTTGAACAGTTAAATTCAATCACAGCTTTTATTAACATAATCTTCAAAAAATGTATTTTTATTCTCTGTGTTTTTCTGTGAACTCTGTGTTTAAAAAAAGTAGGGTACAGTACTTACGAGCAACAACCCACCTAACAAAAAAAGTCCACAAAATAAATTATGGACTTTTTCATAAATAAAGCCGTTGCTCGTGTCCTCACAAGCGACTTAGTAAAAGTTTATGCAGTTGCATTCATAGAATCAAAAGTATCCATAACTTCTTTTACGTGCTGACGAGAAGTTTCTAAAAGTGCTTTTTCGTCTTCGTTAAGGTCAAGTTCGATAATTTTTTCGACACCGTTTTTGCCCAAAATTACAGGAACACCTAAATAACAATTTTGGATACCGTATTCGCCTTCTAATTTTACACAAACAGGAAATACTCTGCGCTGATTTTTAACGATTGCCTCTACCATTTGAGCAGCAGCAGCCCCTGGAGCATACCAAGCAGAAGTTCCCATTAATTTAACGAGTTCTCCACCACCTTTTTTAGTGCGTTCTACGATAGCTTCTAATTTGTCTGCATCGATAAGTTCAGTTACAGGAATACCAGCAACCGTTGTATAACGAGGAAGTGGCACCATTGTATCACCGTGTCCACCCATCAAAATAGCCTGAATTTCTTTTGGAGAAATATCTAAAGCCTCAGCCAAAAATGCACGGTAACGAGCTGTATCTAAGATTCCAGCCATTCCCATTACTTGACGACGGTCTTTTTTAGATGCTAAGTGAGCAGCATACGTCATTACGTCCAAAGGATTTGAAACGATAATAATGATTGCGTTTGGAGAATGCTCAATTACTTTTGAAGTAACTTCGTGTACGATTTTTGCGTTGGTTGCAATTAAATCATCACGAGTCATACCTGGTTTACGAGGCAGACCAGAAGTAATAACTACTACGTCAGAATTTGCTGTACGTTCGTAGTCATTTGTTACACCTACTGTACGAGTGTCATACGCATTGATTGGAGCTTTTTGCCAGATGTCTAATGCTTTGCCTTCAGCAAAACCTTCTTTGATATCTACTAAAACTACTTCTTGGCATATTTCACGAGTTGAAAGTACGTCTGCACACGTTGCACCTACATTTCCTGCGCCTACTACGGTTACTTTTGTCATTTTATTGTATATTTTTTATAAAAAATAGTATTAATAATACAGTTAAAAACGAAAAGGTAAAAATTAAATAAATGACCTTTCCTTATGTGTCAAAGTTACAAAACTTTATAGATTTTTCGGAATTCAAACCAAATAAGATAATAAGAAAAATTAATTTTGAAATTTATAGTAACTGAACAACAGACAAGTAATAAAGTTGAGGTTTTTTGATTTTTTTAGTTGTTTTTTAGATTTGTAGGAATGCAAAATACAAGCTGGAAGCCAAAACACTCAATTTGAATAAAAAAAACAAGCAAGAGTAAAGAAAAATTTAACTTTAAGGCTAAGTAAGTAATAAGACATAATTAATGTAACAGATAATTGGAACACGGATTTTACAGATTTTACGAATAACCACAGATAACTAAGTAATCGTACAAAATTAATGCGGTTATCTGACAATTTTTGTGGAACGGTTAAAAAGTCGTAATTTTGATTATGGATAATTTACAATTATATGAAGAGTT
>PFKD01000141.1 GCA_002784125.1 Flexibacter sp. CG_4_10_14_3_um_filter_32_15 | reverse complement strand
AATTTACAAAGTTAAAAACTAGCTTGATTTGCTTTAAACGAGTACAATTTTTTTTCGTGCGTTTGCCCTAATTCGTCATTAACTTCGCATCTAAACCTATAAGGTTTCTGAAAACCTTAGGTTTGTAGAACGAAAATAAAACTATGAAAAAATTTAATTTCGAAAAAAACTTACACCATCAAACCCATGCCGTCGAAAGTTTGCTTTCTATTTTTCAAAATTTAGAAATCACAGAAGTAAAAGGCATTGAAAATAGTTTTGTAAATCCATGTATTCAAAACAAATTTAGTGGGCGTTCTATGTATGAAAAGAATTTGTATAAAGCACAAAAAGCTTCTTCCATCGAAACCAAAAAATCTGAAAATCTAAAATCGAATAGTTCTATTT
This sequence comes from Flexibacter sp. CG_4_10_14_3_um_filter_32_15, assembly GCA_002784125.1. Lineage (GTDB taxonomy): Bacteria > Bacteroidota > Bacteroidia > Cytophagales > Bernardetiaceae > Bernardetia. Next base: position 2,718 of record PFKD01000141.1, on the reverse strand, counting down.
TGGATATTATGATGGAAACAGGCACAGGCAAAACCTATACTTATACAAAAGCCATTTTCGAACTCAATAAAATGTATGGTCTTTTTAAGTTTATTATTATTGTACCTACCCTTTCTATCAAAGCAGGAACAATTAATTTTATCAAATCAGAAAGCAGTAGAGAACATTTTAGAGAACAATATCAAAAAGCTATCAAACTTCATGTAGTAGAAAGCCAAAAAAAGGGAAAAAGTAAAAAAAGTTATATGCCTCAAGCTGTTTCGGAGTTTGTCAGAAGTGAAAAAATAGATAAAAATAACATTCAAGTTCTGCTCATCAATGCAGGTATGCTCAATTCGGAGACCATGCAAAAAAGTTATGACCGAACCTTGATAGATAAATATACTACGCCTTTTGATGGACTAGCAGCGACCCAGCCCTTTTTGATAATTGACGAACCTCATCGCTTTTCACAAGAAAACAAAACATGGAAAAATATAGAGTTACTCAAGGCACAGTTTACGCTGCGTATGGGTGCTACTTTTACACAATTTGACAATCTGATTTATCAACTTACTGCCGTTCGTGCTTTCAATGATAATTTGGTAAAAGGCGTAACGGCACATATTGAGCGTTTTGAGCAGGGCGAAGACGTACTTTTGCGTTTGATAAACACAGACGGTAAAGAAGCTACCTTTGAGTTACAAGAAAAAAATAATAAAAAATCTATAAAAATAGCCAAAAAAGAAAGTTTTCAAAAAGCTCATGCTGCCATGACAGGACTTTTTATTGAAAAATTAAATAAATCAGAAGTCGTTTTGTCAAACGGACTTTCACTCAAAAAAGGCGATAAAATAAATCCGTATTCGTATTCTGAAACACTACAAGAACGATTAATCAAAAAAGCAGTTCAAAATCATTTCAAATTAGAAAAAGAATTATTGACTAGAGAAGTTCGTATCAAACCTCTTACTTTATTTTTTATTGATAATATTGAAGAATACAGAAATGAAAAAGGAACGTTAAAAATCTTGATAGAACAAGCCATCAAAACACACGCTGAAGAATTATTAAAAAACGAAACTGACCCATTTTATCAAAATTATTTACAAAAAACGCTTGATGCTATTTCGCTTACTCATGGAGGTTATTTTTCGAAAGACAACAAAGACGAAACTGTAGAAAAAGAAGTAAATGAAATTTTGCACGATAAAGAAGCGATGCTATCATTAGAAAATCCACGTCGTTTTATTTTTTCAAAATGGACATTGAGAGAAGGCTGGGACAATCCAAATGTTTTTCAGATTTGCAAACTTCGAAGTAGTGGAAGTGAAATTTCGAAGCTGCAAGAAGTAGGGCGAGGTTTGCGTTTGCCTGTCAATGAACACATGCACAGAGTAAAAAACGAACAATTTTATTTGCATTATTTTGTTGATTTTACGGAAACTGATTTTGTAGATAATTTGATAAATGAAATCAATAAAAATTCTGATGCTATTTCTTTGACTCTTCCACCAGAAAAATTCAATGAAAAATTTATCAAAAAAATACTTGAAATGTATCCAGATAAATTCAAAAATTCAGATGCGTTATTAGAATATCTTGATGAAAATAATGTAATTAATCGTTCGAATAATTTTAAAGAAAAAGGATTTGAGTTTATAAAAAAAGAATTTCCTTTGATTTTTGATGGAATAGACTCAACCAAAATCCGAAAAGCAGAAGACACCAAACAAAAAGTACGAGTAGAAAAATATGCTCAACTCAAAGAACTTTGGGAAGAAATAAATCAAAAGGCTATTTTAGAATACAAAATTGAAACTGAAGAAGAATTTAAAAAACTATTTATTCATTTTTTGAAACAAGAAAAACGACTTTTTATAGACTCTAATTTGCATACCATTACTGTCAAACTAGAAATTGAAAATCAGAGAGCGCAAATGAAAGAAGTAGCTTCAGCTTTGGATAACAAAATTATGCCGTTTGTAACGATAAGTTACACTCAATTTTTGAAGGAACTAGCCCAAACCATGAATATTAACATTCAGACGTTGCACGCTTCTTTTAAAGTTCTGAAAACTGAATTTGATATTAATCTGTATCGAAATACTTCTACCATTAGAGCTATCAAACAGTATTTTGACCAGTTTTTGTTGTATAATTCTATTGATAAATTTGGTATTGCTTATCAAAAAGTGAGCAGTAGTATTCATCCGACCAAACTTACCAACTCACAAGGAACTGTTTTGGAAGAAGTACTTTCTTCTGATATAGGTATTTTGAAAGATGAAGCTAAGGTGGCTGATAATTATTTTTTTGAAGACCTTTTTTATGATTCTAAATTAGAACGAGAAAATAGTATTTCAGAAATTGATGAAGTGATCGTTTTTACCAAAATCCCTAAAAATTCTATCAAAATTCCGATTTCAGGAGGCAAAACGTATTCCCCTGATTTTGCGTATGTAGTAAAACACAAAGAAGGCAACAAAAAACTGTATTTTGTAGTCGAAACCAAAGATACAGACGAAAAACAATTACGAAACGAAGAACTTCAAAAAATCAAACACGCTGAAAAATTCTTTGACCATAAAATCAAAATTCAATTCAAAACTCAATTTTCACATCAAAAAATGAATGAATTGATTAGAGAGATTTATCAAAAGAATTAAGTTTATATTTAGGGTAAACGCACGAAAAAAAAATTGTACTCGTTTAAAGCAAATCAAGCTAGTTTTTAAC
>PFKD01000220.1 GCA_002784125.1 Flexibacter sp. CG_4_10_14_3_um_filter_32_15 | reverse complement strand
GTTTAGAAACCGTCTGATTCATATAAAATTTATCTAAAAACCTGTAACGCTATTTCAGGACAAGACATAATTTAAAAATGAATACTGTATTTTTTTATGTTAGCTAGTGGGATTACCAAATTTTATTTTATTATTCCTTAGAAGTCAAGACAAATAAATGACTCTTCTGAAAATAAATTTATATATAATATACGTATTATAATGTATGTTTTGCGATTTTTTTAGGATTTGTATTGCGATGTTTAGTATTTGAAGTCTAGTTTTAGAGGTTTCTAACTAGATTGTAGTATTACTTGTATAGTAAAAAAAGTAAGATTTTTCAGTTTTGTGGCTCTAAATACTCAAATTTATCTATAAAAGTTACATTATTTAGTTATTAAATAATAAGATTATAATATCTCCACTTCACTACTTTTTATAAAATGAATTCCTAACTCTTTTGCTCTTTCATAAATAGGTTCTCCCAAATGACCTAAATTGGGAATATCAGACATACAATCTTCTAAAATAATTACTTTTTTTGCAAGGTTTGGAGCATAATCCATAATCTGTTTTAAGCTGGTGGCAACACAATGTGACTTTGCTTGTCCTGCTAAATACAGGTTTTTATACTGATTTAAAGAATCTAAAAGGGATTGGTTGAGCTGCGTTTCGGGTTGGTCTTTTAGAGGAATTTGAGCTTGAAAAATACCGAAATGTTCGGTAATTGGACAAGTTCCTTTCGTAACAGTTTGGTATTGTTTGTAATGATTATTTTCTTTATTGATTTTTATCCAATCTTCTAAAGCTTTTGAAAGGGTTTCATCAAGGGCAGCTCCTTTTGAACCTATCAAACAATGCGTTGTCCAAATAAAATGAGGAAATTCGCCTTGTGCTTCCAAGTTTTTTAAGTATTCTTTACTAGCCTTTGGAAAAAAATTAGGTGTCCATTTTCCTTCTTCTACTTCTTTGAGTGTAATTTGTGTAAAAGGATTTGGCTCATTTCCAGTTGAATCTCTCCAAAAAGAAGGATGCGAAATATCATTAACAGGATGATTATCAAGTGTTACGCAAATATGGTCAAGAGATTTTGCATTTTTTGTAATAAAATCAGAAAGACGTTTGATGTCATTTTCGGCATTTTGAACATACAGAGCTCCAGCAGGATTACAAAAATCATATTGCGCATCAATTATCAAAAGAGCATTTTCGTTTTTCATTGTTTTAAATAATTTGATGTCATTTGTGAGATACAAATAACGGCTAGTAAATAGGTTTATTTAGGATAACGTGAAAAATACACTAAGGTTTGCTTTTTGTGAAAATTTCTCAATAAATTGTCTTTTTGGTCTTGCTTGTATGATTTTTGAGTTATAATTTATAATAAAATTAAGTTTATCATTTTAATTATCGTATGCTTTGAAGTGTCTGATAATTTTGTTTTGACTAAAAAATCTATGAAAATCCAATCTCAATTCTTTTCCTGTTCTCATTTTTTAAAATACAATATTTCTTTTTTACTAATTGTATGTTCGATACTACTTTTTAGTGGAACTTTAGTTTCGTGTGGAGGAAGCAAAAAAGGCGCACAAGCCAGCGAACAAGAAGCAGGAAAGAAGAAGAAAAAGCCCAAAAAATGTAAAGATGAAGGTTGTAAAGTAAGAATGTCGCACTATCACGAAGGAACTGAATATAAGGGTAAACGAGGAAACTTTTTTATACGCTTGTTTACACCCAAAGAATCCAAATATGGACAGGGAAGACACAGAAATCACGGTTGGAAAAAAGGAAAGAAATAAGCGAGTTTATTGGTTGGTGTAGTTACGTTTAAAATACCAACTAATAACCTTTTAAATATCATCAAAAAAACTTCCTCCCTCATCTGTTTTTTTATTTTTTTCTGCTTCGTCTTTTTCTTCTTCAAAATCTGGAAAGGCTGGAGCAGAATAATTATCTAAATCTTTTTGAGCATCTCCAAAAATATCATCATCACTTTCTACTTCGTCAAAAAAATTAGCATCAGTAGTTGTTGGAGGAACTTCTGAAACGGATGGTGTAGGTAAAGATTCATTGTCATCAGATTGTTCTTTAAAAATAGGCTCTTCAATTTCAATTTCATTTTCATCTGAATTATCTACTTCATCAAAAAAATTAGCATCGGTAGTTTCTTTTGGAATTGATGTTGATAAAGGTTTGTTTATGTCCGATTGCTCTTTGAAAATAGTTTCTTCAATTTCATTTTCATCTAATTTATCTACTTCATCAAAAAAATTAGCATCAGTAGTTTCTTCTGGAATTGATGTTGGTAAAGGTTCGTTTATGTCCGATTGTTCTTTAAAAATGGGTTCTTCAATTTTATTTTCATCTGAATTATCTACTTCATCAAAAAAGTTAATATCAGAACTGTTTGTTTTTTCTACTTCTTCATTATTTTCTATTTCATCAAAAAAACTATTTACAGAAGGGGTTTCATTTTCTTGTCTGTTTTCTATAATTGTTTCTGTTTCTTGATAATTTTCTTCCGATTTTATTTCTACTTCTTCTTCCTTTTCCTCTACTACTGTAGTTGTTCCGACCAGTTTATCAAAGGCATTTATTGATTCTGTATTAATATCTAAATTCTCTTTATTTTCATCATTCTCTATTTCTAAAGCTGCTTTTTTAGCCTCTACTTCTTGTTTTTCTTTCTCTAATTCTTGTCTATATTCTTCATCTAACCAACTACGCAACACCCTACGGTCAGCCGAACGAAGTGCTGCCATTTGTGTATTATGTTGAATAGGATTTGATTTGGCCAAAAAAAGTGCAGCCGTTTGAAAATAAGGGTACTTTCTTAAAATTCTTTCGAAATGGGTTGTATCAGAAGAAGTAATGGAGGAGAAATCCTCTATAAATTTATTGAAGTTTGATGAATTCATAAATGAATTTATATAATAGTGTGTCGTGCTTTGAAAACTATAACGCTTAGTAATAATAATTATTAGATAAACTAATACGTAATTTTTACATTTTATTTCACTTTTCCAAATAAAAAGCCTATAAATCAATGATTTTTTGAATTTATCAGCAACATGAGTGACATTTAAAAAAAGGCAAATCTTTGCCAAATTTTATTCTGTATAAATGTCTTTTTTCCATAAAGTAGGGTTTGCAAACCCTACTTTAT
>PFKD01000180.1 GCA_002784125.1 Flexibacter sp. CG_4_10_14_3_um_filter_32_15 | reverse complement strand
CTATCAGAGTAAATTCAATTTGCAAAGTTAAAAACTAGCTTGATTTGCTTTAAACGAGTACATTTTTTTTTCGTGCGTTTACCCTATAACACTATTGTTTTTGAATTGATATCCTAGACCTGCTCCAAAATTTAGATTTACTTTACTAATAAATTTTGAGTGTGCTACTGATGATTGATTTTGTACTAATTCATTTTGATAGTCAACGTGTCTCTTGTGGTTAATCAGAACGCCTAATTCTGTGCCAAAAGAAAGAAAGTAAAATATACGAGATTTGTTATGCTGACCATAATCCAAATAGAAGTTGATAGGTATGATAACATCTTGAATAGTGTGAGTTTCATATAGTTGTCCTTCAATTCCATTTTCTATAGTACCGTTTACAACACGAATAGTGTTATAATAACGTAAACCTGTTTGATACTTTTTTTTACTATAACCAATACCAGTTATCATCGTCCATCTTTTAGAGAGAGTTTTTGAGGTATTTATACCAAAGTTATAACCTGGGTACATTTTACCTTCGTCTCCTAAAAAAACGAAATACTCAGCACCCCACTCAACAGAAGCAAAAGCACCAATACTATTAATATTTAAGAAGGGTTTGTTTGTTGTATTTAGAGTGTCTTTCTGTGCTAATACTGCACTACTTATAACAATAGATAGAGCTAGTGAGATAATAAATTTAAGCATAGTAGTTTTTGATACGTTATAAACTTAATTTGTAGATAAGGATGTACTTGAGTTATATGCCATGTAGCGTATCTAAAACCACATGGCATATTTATATTGGATATTACCTTCTATCTTTGTGAATAAATGCGACCGAAACAGCTTGTGAACCCGTACTAGTTCGAGCAGTCAATGGACTATATCTTGCTGTCATGTTGATATATTTTAGTCCACGAGTGTTGCTATAGATAACCGTTCTATGTTGAGTCTCTCCATTTATCTGGTATGCCGTGTTTACTGTTCCACCCTCTATTCCTGAGCGAAACTTTCCTCTTCGGCAATTTTGCTCATACTCCCAAACAACTTCCCTGTTGAAAAATTCGGTAGCAGTTACAAAGTTATTGTATGTCCTAACTGCACTTGAAAGGTCAAACCAGACTCCAAATTTTTTGTATTGAACTACTGTTACAAAATCATATGAATAAGAAATACCTCCTACATTATCAAATACAGTAAAATATGGACCTGATGTAATCTCTTTTGAAACTCCACCACCACAGAAAATACCTTCTGTTCTTTCTGTACCATCTGGAACTTTCGTAAATCCTTGTTCTAAAAGATCCAATACATCGTATTCCATGCTGAACTCATATACATATTCATTTGTGTTTCCCACAACTAAATTTTCATACTGAGATTTAGCATTTGCTTGTAGAAATCTAGCTTGAGTACCCACTTGCCAATTTGCATCACGAAATCATCGTTGAGCTTTGCTAAGAGTTTTTCTGGAACTTCTAAAAGAATTTCGTCTAAGCCTTCAGCAGTACGTGCATTGCTACTTACAGCAGCGTTAGGAAAGTTTCCAACTTTCGGAAATTCTAGTTTCGATTGCATAGCTTTTTCAAAGTCAAGTGTTGAACCAAAGGCGATTCTTCCTTCTTTTTCTTCAAAGGCAACGTTTTTACCTTCCTTGATTTGTTCTAGCTCTACAGTGGGCAAAACTTCTTCTTGCTTACAACTATAAAATGTGATTGCCACTAAAACAAAAATAAAAAACAATGATATTTTTTCATGGTATAATGAATTAGTTTAATTTTTGTGAGATTGATTTAATTTCCTTGCAAGAATTTTATAGTACTATTTGAATGCAAATATAGGAGGGGGGGAGGATATATGCAAGTGTTTTAGGTAAAAATTAAAAAATTCACTAAAAAAGATAGAATAACATGTATGAATAGTACAATACCTATATATTATTCTAACAAATAGGCATAAAAACAAATTTTATTTTACATATAAGCCTATTTTCCATTTTTAGGACGTTTTTATAGATGGTAATTTGTTTTTTTTCTGCTTACTGATTTATAATTTATTGACTTTTTTACTCTACTTTTGAGTAAAAAGCCATTTCAACTCATATTATTTAAGGTTATAATTCAAACTATGTGTTTTTTTCTAAAACTAGATTTTTTAAATACAGTGAGTTCTAAATGAGAACAATACTTACTTATATAAAAATAATAGGTTACTAATACACTGAAGAAATTAAAGTAATGCTATATCAGGACGAAACCACAAAACAATAAAAAACCTTATTCTTTTTCAGAATAAGGTTTTTGGTCTGACTAAAAAAATAATTTTAATCTCTATATATTTTAGTTTTGAGCAGCTTTTTCAGCAGCGATTGCATCTGCCTCTAATTTAGCATTTGCAGCAGCTAATTCTTCAGCCGTCATTTTTACGCCTAATTTATTCAAAACCAAAAGAGTTACATCAATTTTATTAGTAGAAAACAAGAAGTTATCTTGTCCCATTCCGTCTTGGCTACTCAAAATAAATGTATAACCGTTTTCTTTTCCTACTTCTTCAATAGCAGCTTTTACTCTTTTAAGAATTGGAGTTTGTAATTTTGATTGCATCTTTTGAAGTTCTTGGCTATACATTTCACGGTCTTGTTGAATTTCTTGTTGCATCTTTTGTAAATCTCTAGCACGAGTTTGTAAAAGAACAGGAATTTCATTGCCTGACTCGCTATCAGCTTCAAACTTTGCAACTTTCGCTTCGAAGTCTTTTTGTTTTTCCATCAGCGTACTAGTGAGTTTGGCTTCTGTTTTCTTGAGTGAATCTTGTGCTTTCATGTATTCAGGAACATGAGGTAAAATTAAATAAGCACTTGTATAACCGATTTTTACATCTTGAGCCTGCAGAGAAGCCATAAATGCAAATAAAGTGAATAAAAGGAATATCTTTTTCATTGTTTGTTTTATCTTTTGATATAGAATACAGAAATAATTTTTCAGTTTGAGAAAATACTATGATAAGTTACTTTCTCAAAAAATAATTCTGCAAAGGTAAGTAATTAATTAAATTTAATTGTTGTAAGGAGTAAGAATTAGACTAAATAGATATTATTATTACAACATGAGTGACATTTTTAAGTATTTGATTTTCAGTTGCAGCGCAACGTAACCTTTGTAGAACCTCAAAAATGAACTTTAT
>PFKD01000245.1 GCA_002784125.1 Flexibacter sp. CG_4_10_14_3_um_filter_32_15 | reverse complement strand
ACCATCTACAACTGCAATACTTGTAACTAAAGACTTGCTAAAGTTTCCGTTCTCAGCTTGAATAGCGATGCTATAAACACCCTCGTCTAATTTATCATTTACAGTAGCAGTAAACTGACCGTTATTTTCTTTGAACTGTAATACAACTGCTTTTTGTGATTTTACATCGTTTGAAGTAAGAGTCATAGCACCTGTTACTTTTGCACCTTTTGTATTGATTCCTAATTCGTTTAAGATAGAAATATTTAAGTTGATTGTTTCTCCAACATTATAATAATATTTGTTATCATTCAAATCACTTGTCATACGCAGACCAACCCCTTCATTTGCAGTAACTAAAGCTACAAAAGCAGATTGAGATTCAATAGAATATGTTCCTACTTGTGGATTTTGGATTGAAAGTGTAGTAGCAAAACCACCTAACAAATCATTTGCTTTTTCAGAAATACGTAATACTTTAGGATTTACTTTTTCTCCGTTTGGAGCAATGATTACAAATTCTTCATTTTCAGTTAAAGAATGAATGTCTAACATTGTTTCTGTTACACCTTCTTCTACCATAAAGTTACGGCTAGTTTTTTCAGAGCTAATAACTTGTACTCTACTCTCAATAACTGCATTTGGATTGTACGCTTCTTCGTTTTCTATTGGTTTGCTAGCTACTTTAGAAAGTGTATAAGGCAAGTTACTTTTGATGGTACTCCACATAGCATGACCTTGTTGTACTTCAAGGTGATTGTAGTTGGTTCTCCAGTTGCCAAATCCACTAAGTAAAGTGGTAGAGTTAGGACGTTTTGAGCTTTTGTAAGTAACAACACCGTCGTTTCCACCTGTAAAGGCATTACCACCATTCAAATCAAGATATGCCCCCGGAACAGAAAAAAGAATACCATACCCCCAAGCACCTACTGTACGAAATTTTGCTTTAGAGTAATTTGGATGGTTAGCTGTTTGAGAACGGAAATAACTAGCATAACTTGTTTGAAGACTGTAAGTAGCATCATTTACTTGACCAAAAATACTTGATAACCAAGAAACCCAGCCACTTTGAGCCAAATCTGCTAAAGGAGTTCCATGGTGAGGAGTACTAAGTGTTATTACACGCTCTACTTTTGTATGTGCGCCGTAATGTACGACTGCTGCATCGGTATCCAAACCACCTTTACTGTGCGCTACTACTACTACTTTATTTACACCAAGATTATTTGTAATTGTGCCGAGCATGTTACTAAAAAGCTGACCATTTACCCACATATTTTTATCTGGATGTACTGAAACGAATGCTGTACGGTAGCCGTCCTTAAAGGCTTTTGTATACATATCGTTTAAAATCCACCACGAACTAGCACGAGAAAAATAACCATGAATAAAAACGATTACAGGCGAACCTGCTCTAAGATTGGATGGAGTTGCTCCATAATAAATGTTACCTGCATCACTTATGCCACTTCCTAAAAGACTTCCAGACATGCTAGTCATTTGTGAAGGTTCTACAAGGTTTGTTTCTTGTATCTGCTGAGCTGCTGCTCCAAAGCTAAGAAATAAGAAAATGAGAAAAGCTGCGATGGATTGAAAGATTCTGTTCATAACAAGGGGATATTTAATTGTTTGTGTATAAAAATTATAGTTTATCTTAGAAACAGTAGAAATTTAATTTAATGACGTATTTCGTAGATAAATTACATTGAAGGTTAATTAATTGAATGAATGAGTATCTGTTTTTTTTGAATCTCACAGTTTGACTCTTGGTCATTTAATCAACTTCAATATAGTATGCGTGCATACCTATAACACAAAGTAAATGCATAACTTTCTGATTTGCAAGTATTTACTGAAAATATTTTTAACGCTTTTTAATAGTAAAACTACTATTTTTCTAAAAAAAATACAATTTACCTCCTTTACTATTTTCATAAACATTGTACTACCGTTTAGTAAAATCACCCTAAAACATACAGAGAACAGTTTTAATAATAAAATCGTCTAAATTAATTAATCAGGCTAATCAATTTAAAAAATCTTCAAAAAATACAATAAAAAAAATCTATTTTTTTTGAATTTTTCTAAAAAAACCAAATAAAAAAAGGCTTTTCTCTATCTTTGAAATAAAAAAAAGCCTTAATTATGGATTATCTGTAATTTGTCAAACTGAATAAAGCGTCTTATTTTTCAGAATTTATGAAGGATTATTCTACAAAAGTCAGTTTGTAAATCACGTCTGAAGAACCTTCTCTTCTTGATAAAGTCATTTCTGTTGGAGTAAGATTTACTATACGTGCATTATTAGGAAATATATTTATTCTAGAAAATTCGATATAGGTTTCATTAAAAACAAATTTCCATCTTCCATTCGAATTAACCTCTCCATTTGTTAGTGTTCCTTTGTCAAAAACACAGTTGAAGGTATAATTTCCATCAGTTTGATTTTCTCTAAAAAATTGAAGTGTATTGTCTTTCTCATAATCATTAATTAATTCAGGACCATCATTTAACTTTATAGAACTAAATTTCCATGTTTTGGATACTTGCCCTGCTACTAAATCTAATGGTGGAATCGGACGCACTTCAAAATTCAGAACTTGAATAATAGTAGATTCTCCTCCTTCATTAGCTACTCTCAAACTCACATCATATCTATCTGGACTATCAAAAGGATGTGAAAGTGAAATTAAAGTACTATCTTCATTAAGAATAATTTCTTGTGGATTAGTAATTAGCGTTCCATTAATTTTCCATTCAAGCTCTGTTATATGCCCACCTGTTTTGGTCGCTTGTAATATAACAGCCTCATCAGTATAGAATATCTTATCTGCTGGTGGTGGGTTTTGCCAAGTTACGACAGGACGATTTGGCAATTCGACTGGAGTTGGGTCTTCTGTTTTAGGTCCACAAGAGATTAAAACAGAACTAAATAGCGTAAAAGCTAAAAAATAAAATAAAAAACGGTTTGAAATATTCAACATAGCTTGGATTAACTTTTTAATTAATTTTGTATGATTAACATGAGTGACATTTATAAAATCTAAAATAGTCCTTTCCTAGCAACAAAGTTGCGTAACCTTTGTAGAATGATAATAAAAAATAAATTTCA
>PFKD01000052.1 GCA_002784125.1 Flexibacter sp. CG_4_10_14_3_um_filter_32_15 | reverse complement strand
CCTGTTTTTATTTTCTTTTGTGCGACAATTTGTTATGCACCCACTGGCAACGTACTATTAAATTCTCTTAAAGAAGTCTGTTTTTTAAATTTCTTAACAAGCTGAAAGGATATTAGCTACTATTTTTGTTTAATTTGATTAACCAAACACAATTTACTACCCCCAACTTTCTGTTTTAATGAAAAAAATTTACTTTTTCCTTTCTTTTTGTCTTTGCTTTTTTTACCTTTATTTTTCTGCTTTTGCTCAAACTACCCCAAATCAAACAGAAAGTGTCATCAATGAGAAAAATACAGATTCACTTTCTATTTCTCCGTATCGCCTTTCGGTCAGAAAAACGGCTGCTATTCGTGTCGATGGTGCATTAGATGAAGAAATTTGGCAGCTTTCAGAAGTTGCTACTGGATTTGTCCAAAATTTTCCTACTGATTCTTTATTGGCTCTTTCTCAGACCGAAGTACGAGTAGCTTACGATGAAAATTTTCTGTATGTAGCTGCAATTTGTAGAGGAAATCCAAAACAGAACTATATTATTTCTTCGATGCGAAGGGATTATAACTGGGGACAAAATGATAATTTTTCAGTCAATCTTGATCCTTTTGGAGATGGTTTGAATGGTGTTTATTTTACCGTTTCGCCTGTAGGAGCACAACTTGAAGGGCTTATTTTTGAAGGCGATAGAGATGCCGTAAACTGGGACAACAAATGGTATAGTGCCGTTGCAGATTTGCCTGATGGCTCTTGGACGTGTGAAATTGCGATTCCTTTCAAAACACTTCGCTACCCAAAAGATAAATCAAAATGGAAAGTAAATTTTGCTCGTAATGATGCATATAGAAATGAAATTTCGGCTTGGGTGTCTGTTCCGATTCAGTTTACGACACTATCTTTGGCTTTTACTGGCGAACTTATCTTCGATGAAAGTCTAAAAAAAGCAGGTTCGAATATTTCTATTATTCCTTACTTGGCTGGTTCGGCTTCAAAAGATAACATCAATAATACACCTTACCAAACAAAAGGAAATTTTGGAGGAGATGCAAAAATTGCTGTTACGCCTTCTCTGAATTTGGATTTGACAGTAAACCCTGATTTTTCGCAAGTAGAGGTCGATCAGCAGGTTACAAATCTAAGTCGTTTTGAGATATTTTTTCCAGAACGAAGACAATTTTTTTTAGAAAATAGTGATTTGTTTGCCAATTTTGGTTTTAGTAGAATGCGTCCATTTTTTTCTCGTCGTGTCGGAATTGCTTATGATACCGTTACTAATCAAAATGTGCAGAATCCTATTTTATATGGCACACGTTTGAGTGGAAAAGTAAATAAAGATTGGCGTGTCGGACTTTTGAATATTCAAACAGGACAAGACAAAGAAAGAGGGATTATTGGTAATAATTATACCGTTGCAACTTTCCAAAGACAGATTTTTTCTCGTTCGAATATTGCAGGAATTTTTGTCAATCGTCAAGAGACTGGAAATGAACCTTCAGACAGACCTTATACTAGAATGGCAGGAATTGATTATAACATGCAGTCAAAAGATAGCAAATGGAGAGGCAAAGTATTTTATCATCATGCTTTTTTGCCCAATGAAACACAAGGAACATTTGCTCACGCTGCTTTTTTTGCTTACAATACTCGCAAATTTTACGCTGCTTGGAATCACGAATTAGTAGGAGAAAATTATGATATTAATGATATTGGTTATGTGCTTCGAAAAGGACTTTGGCGTTTTGAAGATTGGGCAGGTTATAATATTTATCCTAAAAAAGGAAAAATACAACGTCATAATTTTTACGCTTATTTCAATACTTATTTTGATTTGAATTGGAAAATGACCGATAGAAATCTTTCCTTCAAATATAATGCAAATCTTTTCAATACAAGTAGTTTTGGAGCGAGTATTTTCAATGATTATACGTATCTATTTTTTGCTTTTGACCCTACCAATTCTGAAGGAAAACGATTTGAAGAAGGTACAGAATTTAGCAATACAGGAGGTTATATTTATTTTGACTCTGACTCTCGTAAGCGTTTCAATTTTTCTACTTCGGCTACTTATCAAAGTTATTTTACAGGCACTCGTTTTAATGTTGATGGAACAATTCGCTATCGTTTTCAGCCTTACGGACAATTTGCAGTCAGTTTTGACCACAATATAATTGACTTACCAGAGCCGTATAATGATGCTAATTTTTGGATTATTAGTCCTCGCTTAGATGTTTCTTTTACTCGCAGTCTATTCTTGACCACCTTTTTACAATACAACACACAAGCCGATAATGTCAATTTGAATGCTCGTTTTCAATGGCGTTTCAAACCTGTTTCCGATTTTTTCTTAGTCTATTCAGAAAATTATTTACCTGAAAATTTTGGCTCAAAAAATCGTGCTATTGTAGCGAAGGTTTCTTATTGGTTTAATTTGTAATAAAGATGAAATGTTAAATTTTAGTTTTTTTATATTTTATTGCAGCATATTTTATATTTTTAAAGTAGTGGTAAAAACTAATTTTTAATTTTCTTCATTCTTTATCCAATCTAATTATGAAAATTCAAAGTATATTCCGTATAAAATCACTCCTATACCTTTTACTGTTAGGGGTTCTATTAAACTTTTCAGCTTTTTCTTGTGAAGTCTATGCACCTTTAGAAATAAGGATTGAAAACAGGACAGGTTATGATTTAACAGATATAAAAATTGATGAAATTCAAATTACTTCTTTAAAAAGAAACGAAACATCAAGTTATATCTCTACAACAGAGTTTGAATATTTAAAAAGTCTTTCTGCAATAGTAGATGAAAAATTTAAAAGAAAATTAGAAAGTCCAGACAACTCACAAATATTTTTTTGTGGAACAGGTATGACAGACCAAATGTTGCAACAGCAAAGGAACAGAGATATTTTACAATCAGGAAAACATACATTTGTACTTACTAGCAAAAAAAATGCGTATCAAACTGAAGGTTACGAAATACTTATTTTTTCTAAAAAATAAATTTTCCTTTGACCAAAAGTAAAAAAGTTCTTCAAAATAAGTTTAATTTTGAAGAACTTTTTGGCTCTTCCGACAATTTAGCGAAATGTTTTATTTTAAGCCCTAACTTTTATTTTAATTTGGTCTGTACTGCAAGTCTGAC
>PFKD01000365.1 GCA_002784125.1 Flexibacter sp. CG_4_10_14_3_um_filter_32_15 | reverse complement strand
TATCAGAGTAAATTCAATTTGCAAAGTTAAAAACTAGCTTGATTTGCTTTAAACGAGTACATTTTTTTTTCGTGCGTTTACCCTACAAAAATATCGAATCACTTGATGTTTTGTTTGGAAATTAGTACTCAAAAGGCTTAGGTAAAATCTAAGTGCGTTATAGTTGTAAGATAGCTTAACCAACTACTTATAGTTTCTTTCTCAGATTTTTTTGGGAATCTTTTTAGATAATTTTCTATTTCAAATTTTATAAGCATAAGAAAACTTATAAAACTTATAAAACTGATAACAAAACTCTTATTGTATCTCAAAATGTTAGTGTATATATGTATTCTATTAATACAATTTTCCCTTTGGAGAGTAATGAAAGCTAACTATTTTGCTTTTAACCTTTCATAGCAAAGCGACCACATTAATTTTAATTTTGAAGCTACGTAATTTGTAATTCTTATTTTATACTATTGTATTATTAAAATATTGTATTAAAGGATAAGCTATTTATTTTCAAAAAACATTTCAACCTGTTATTATCTTCTGTTTTTGGAGTAATAACATCTTTTGTATCTTTATTTATGTTTCACCTTAGAGCTACCTAAAAAAAACCGATTTGCTCAACATATTTGTTAATCTTAATTCAAGATGTATTTCTTTTGTTCTAAATGCAGGACTCAACTAATAAGTCAGTAAGCCAATAGGAAATCAGATAATGTATAATTAGTTTTAGACTAATTCAGAGAATAAGTAAAATCTATTTTCAGAGTCTTTACAAAATCTATTTCACGATAAATCGTCATTTTCGCTTACTTGTCAGATAAAGTGAAATTTATTTATTCTATTTTACTTGGTTGTATTTTATCCTGTCTAACCTAAAAGTCAATTTTATTCAAAACTTAGTAGTTGCGTATTTTTAATATTCACTTGTGATATTTAATATTTTACGTGTATTTATTGATAGTTTGAGTTAGAACAAATTTAGGACAAAAAACAGCGAACAAAATCAGTTTTATTAATTGTATTATTTAAAATTTGTTCATTCGTTATGAAATCATCTTATAACAATTAATCCTTATTATTCTTGAAATAGTAAGGATTAATTTTTTTATAAAAAACATTATACAGAATGAGTTGGTTGATAAAGTAGATTATTATTTTTTATCTAAACTCAAACAGGAAATGACTACCAAATCCATTTTTTTATCTGTTCTCTTAATTTTTTCAACTACCATTTTATTTTCAAGCTGCAAGAGCAATAAAATGGCTAATCTTACCGAAAATGAAAAACTCGCTAGAGTTTGGATGCTAACAGACTTGAACCTAAACGACGGAAATAACTTTTCAAAAGAAGACTTCGTAAAAGCAGGAGCTAAACTAGACCTCACAAAACTAAAAGAAATTACAACCGACTTAGAAGGCAAACGAATTGCACAAGGCAGCGCATTTATGGGTTGTAATACTATCTTTTTTACAATTTCTACCAACGATAAAGCAAATTCGGGCAATACTATAAATTTCTCACAAGTAGGAATGACAAGAAAAGCCTGTCAAGAAAATATGGAATTAGAAACCCGTTTTAGTAAAAATCTTTCTGATATGATAGAATACCAATTAGACGGACATTTTCTAACACTTTCCTCAGTAGATGGAAAAAGAATGAAATTTGTGGCTCAAGATTGGGATTAAATCTATTTAAACCTATACGATTTTGAAAACCGTATAGGTTGATATTAAATTCTCTATCTATCTTTGTGCTATGCAATCAACATTTTACTTTTTAGATATTTTTTTAGCTGATTTTTTTTCTTGCTCAAAGAAAGTCAGCTTTTGTTTATTTTTTAAAGTTTTCAAAATTATTGGAATCTTTGGAGTGGGTATTTTATATTTTTCGCCTGCTCCTTCACAGGCTCAAACCAACACAAATGTTCTTTGGGCAAGTGAAGTAATTGATTTTTCTTCTGAATATTTTGATGAAAATAATCCTACTCAACACACAGCCAAACAGGTTTTAGGCAAGCCAAATGTTCTTCCTGCTATTTGGCAAAGTCCGTGTGCTTGGTCGCCAGCTCGTCCAGAAGCTCGTCAAGATGAATGGATACATGTGGGTTTTGAAAAGGCGATTTTTGTAAAACAGATTGCTATCGCTGAGAGTTTTGGTGCAGGTGCAATTTCAGCAATTATCCTTTATGACACAGAAGATAAAGGACATTTGATTTATAAAAATCAACGAACAGAACCAGCTTCTACACAAGGCAAAATGTTCAATCTTTTTCTAAAGAAAAAAACAACCTACCAAGTAAAATCTGTAAAAATAAAACTCAATACGATTGATGTCGGTGGTTGGAATAATATTGATGCCATTGGAATTTCTGAGAGTGAAATTCCTATAAAAGCAGAAATAAATATCACGGCAGATATTCCTTTCAACCGTGTCGAACGCCTTCCTCAAACCGTAAACTCTCCATACAGTGAAATTTTGCCTGTTATTTCACCTGATGGAAAAACACTTTTTTTTGATAGAAAAAACCACCCCAAAAACACACCTTCCATTTCAGCAGGAAAAGAAAATGATGATGTTTGGTTTTCTCGCCATATTTCGGACACCGTTTGGAGCGAAGCCGAAAGGTTAAACGAACCTGTCAATAATAATCAACACAATTACGTTTGTTCGGTTACTCCTGATGGAAATGTTATTCTACTTGCAAATGCTTATTTGCCTTCTGGAAAAATGGATCAAGGTGCATCTATTTCCTATAAAACCATTGATGGTTCGTGGTCGTACCCAGAGCCTTTAAAAATAAAAGATTTTTATAATACAGATAAATACGCAGAAATTTGTCTTTCGCCCAACCGAAAAGTTTTGATTATGGCAATCCGTAGAGAAGATACTTTTGGATCAAGAGATTTGTATGTTAGTTTTCTGCAAAAAGATAATTCGTGGTCTGTTCCAAAAAATATGGGTGCAATGCTCAATTCAGCAGCTTCTGAAATTACGCCAACACTTTCATCAGATAACAAAACGCTTTATTTTGCTTCTAATGGACGTAGTGGTTACGGAAGTTTTGATATGTATGTCAGTAGAAGATTAGATGATACGTGGACAAATTGGAGTGAGCCATTGAATTTGGGAAATGTCTTGAATTCGGCAGGTTGGGATGCAGGTTATTCCATTGATGCAAGTGGCGAATATGCTTATTTTGCTTCTTCCAAACATTCAAATAAAACTACAGCTTCTGAATTGGATATTTATCGTGCAAAACTTCATGTAGAAGTACGTCCAGACCCAATTTTACTTATTTCGGGAACGGTTTATAATTCCAAAACAAAAGAACCAATAGGCGCAAAGATTTTTTATGAAATGCTGCCCTCAGGAGAAAATGCAGGAACAGCACAAGCAGAACCACAAACAGGAAATTATAAAATCGCACTACCACCAAATTCAAATTACGGCTTTTTGGCAAAATCAAGAGGTTTTGTTTCAGTAAGTGAGAATATTGATGCCACAGGAAATGAAGTGTATAAAGAAATAAAACGAGATTTGTATCTTACTCCTATTGAAGTCGGACAAAAAATAAGATTGAATAATGTATTTTTTGAGCAAGGAACAGCCAATTTTTTAACAGAATCCTATCCAGAACTTGACCGTTTAGTTATTTTTATGCTAGAAAATCCTACCATAACGATTGAAGTAGAAGGACATACCGACCTTGAAGGAATTCCGACTATGAATATGAAACTTTCTGCGCTGCGAGTAAAAGCCATTCAAGATTATTTAGTCAAGGAAAAAATTGATAAAAAACGCATCGAAACTCGTCCGTATGGAAGTACAAATCCTATCACAAGAAAACGAGATGAGGAAAGTAAAAAATTGAATCGTAGAGTGGAATTTAAGATTTTGAGTTATTAAACTTTTATGTAGCTGACAGTCAGAAAAAACTTAAATTTTGACAATAGTTTATATTTTACGTTTTAAACTATTGTCAGAGTTTGCTAAAGCAAACTACTGACAAAGTTTTTGGATAGAAAACCTAAAATAGAAATAGCTTTATCATAAAAAAACTCAAAGAACATTTTAGTTCAATAAGTTTCTTTTACCTAATTACGTTCCTTTAAAACTTTAAAGAAAGAGGCTTTATTAGGCATCACATGACGAATATAATAAAAATGAACGATTACATAAAATTCATAGACAGCAATTCTATAAAACTAGGAAAAATAGCTTTCGAAATGAAAGACTACAACCTCAGTCTTATCAATTATAAAAAAGCAGTAAAAAAACTTAGACAGTACAAAGGAAAAAATACCTATCCATTACATTTAATTGGTCTTTTGGAAAATAAAATCAATGCAATTCAAGAAGAGGAAAAAAATAAAAGCACTACTAAACAAAAACTAGATTATCAAAACTGGAATCTTTCTAAAAGCTCATTTGTCAAAGGAAAACAATGTGTAAAATATCTATACTTAGACAAACACAAGAAAAAAGAGCGCACTCCACCAAGCGAAAAGACATTAGCGCTTTTCGAAAAAGGGCATCAATTTGAAGATTTTTTTAGAGAACAAAATTTTGAAAATGGCATCAATGTAAAAGAAAATCTAGGATTTAATTTTGGTTATTTTCCTTCTTATACCGATTTCTTATTAGAAAAAAATACTCAAATTACCCTTTTTGAAGCTACTTTTATTGAAAGTGATATTTTGATAATGTGTGATGTAGTGGATAAAATAGGCGAAAATTTGTATGATTTTTATGAAATAAAATCACACACTCACATGCAGGAGGTAATTTGGAATGATTTGGCGATTCAATATTTCATCTGTAAACAACGATTTGGAGAAAAAGCAATTAATACTTTCAATGTAGTTTTAAGAGATGAGAATAATGAAGGAAAAATAATTGATGCAAAAGATGAGTTAGAAGGAAGAATAGGAAATATAAATTCATTGATAAAAAAATTCAAAACCATTCTTGAAAATGATGAACCCAAAATAGAAATGGGAGAACATTGTCTTTCTCCTTATAAATGTGATTTTATGGAATACTGTGAAAAATTGAAAGTAGATTTGTAAATTAGTTTTTAAAATTACATTTTGTTTCATCTAAATTCTACCAAAATGAATATTCCACAATCCATTATCGAAGAAATAGCCAACGAAGTAAATGCTTTCGGAAATTGTTATGTAAACAAATCTACTTTAAAAATTATTATTTTTCCAAAAGATGAAGATGACAGAGAAGAGTTTTTGAGTGGTATAATTGATGATATTGACGATGAAGAAAAGGAACTCTACAACGACCTAGAAAAAAATCCTGAAAATTATTACGTCATAGAACAAATGCCTTCTTTTGAAGGGTATAAGCTAATGGAAAGATTTACAGAACAAATTTCTGATGACAGAATTAGAGAAAAACTAGAACAGGCTTTGAATGGTAAAAGTCCGTTTGCAAATTTCAAGTATATCGTAAAACAAGAAAGACCTAAAGAATGGTATGCTTTCGAAGAAATGGAATATATAAAATATGTAGAACGTGAGCTAAAAATACAAGCCAAATAAAATAGCAATCTGATTCATCAAATTATAAACCTAAAAAATCAATGCTAAAACGTCTAAAACGATTTTTATTACGACTTCTACTCAAACTTTCTTTGTTTGCTTTGATTGCTGCTGCAATAGGTTTTTACCTTTCTCCTTATAAATATCAAACGCCACTTTATCGTTGGTATTATTCGAATTCTGATTACAATGATTTACTTGTTCAAATAAAAGACAAACAAGATTCACTCAAAATAGAATATCAAGCTGCCAAAACAGATTCCGACAAAGAAAAAGTTTTGAAAAAAGCACAACACACCTTCGAAAATAGCTTTGAAGAAGTGTGTAAATATTGGTACGGAACACCATGGAGTTATTCGGGAACAAGTGAAATTCCGGGAAGAGGAAAAATAGCCTGTGGGTATTTTGTAACGACAATTTTGAGAGATTTGGGCTATCCGATTGAAAGAATAAAAATGGCACAAGCTGCTTCTGAAACACTTATCAGAAATACAGTTGATAAAAAATTCATCAAAGTTAGAATAAAAAAAGATTTTGGCGATTTTATGGATGAAGTAGAAGAAATGGACGATGGAGTTTATATTTTAGGATTGGATACACATACAGGTTTTTTATTTGTTGATGGAAATTCTACTCGTTTTGTTCATTCTTCAAATGGCGTTTTGAAAGGAGTCAGAAATCAAGTTGCTTTTAGTTCGAATACAATCAGAAAATCAAAATATAGAGTAGTTGGGAAAATACAGGTGGAGAAATGGCTTTTGTAGGAATTGGGAAATGGAAATTAGGGATTGGGGGAATGAAAATACAAGGGATTGGGGTTTGGAGATTAGGGAATGAAAATACAGAAAAGTGCACACTTAAAACAATGTAAAAACACTCTTTTTTTGTCAAATAAGAATAAATATAAAAAATATCTAAATGAAATTTCCTATTTCCCAATACCCATTTCCTAATTCCTAAGTATTAGCATTTTACTTCAAAACCGTTTATCTTTGTATTTATAAATAGAATCTTATTCTCACTTCTATCATTGTTTTAAGAACATGAAAAAATATACTTTCGACAAGAAAAATGATACTCGCTCAGGTTTTGGCGACGGACTTACAGAATTAGGCAAAACAAATCCTAAAGTAGTTGCACTTTGTGCTGACCTTATTGGCTCACTCAAAATGGGTGATTTTCAAAAGCAATTTCCAGAGCGTTTTTATCAAGTTGGTATTGCAGAGGCCAATATGATGGGTATTGCAGCAGGTCTTACTATCGGTGGCTGGATTCCTTTTACAGGAACTTTTGCCAATTTTTCAACAGGTAGAGTATATGACCAAATTCGTCAGTCGATTGCTTATTCAGGTAAAAATGTCAAAATTTGTGCTTCTCACGCAGGTATCACGCTGGGAGAAGACGGTGCAACACACCAAATTTTGGAAGATATTGGAATGATGCAAATGTTACCTCACATGACTGTCATCAATCCTTGTGATTATAACCAAACAAAAGCTGCCACTTTAGCGATTGCAGACCATCAAGGGGCTGTTTATTTGCGTTTTGGTCGTCCGAAAGTTCCTGTTTTTATGCCTACTGATACAAATTTTGAAATTGGAAAAGCAATTACTTTACAAGAAGGAACTGACGTTACTATTTTTGCAACTGGACACTTAGTTTGGGAAGCTCTTTTAGCTCATGAAGAATTATTGAAAGAAGGAATTTCTGCCGAAATCATCAATATTCATACTATCAAGCCATTAGATAGAAAAGCAATTTTGAAATCCGTTTCGAAGACAAAATGTGCCGTTTCTGCCGAAGAGCATCAAATTATGGGTGGTTTGGGAAGTAGTATTGCACAAACTTTGGTAATGAATAACCCTGTCCCGATGGAATTTGTGGGTGTAAATGATAGCTTCGGAGAAAGTGGAACACCAGAAGAATTGATGATAAAATACGAACTTACTTCAACTGATATTATCAAAAAAGCAAAAGCAGTTTTAGAACGTAAAGCAAAATTTGCTTCTGTTTAAACTTATTATATAGCATAGAATTTGTTAATTTGTTTTGATAAAAAGGCAATTTGAAATAGATTGCCTTTTTTTTGTAAATTTTGACTTTTATTTTTCAAAGAAAATTTCTCTCGCTGTTTTTGGTGTCCTTACCAATGACATTTAACTCTCGCCGTTGTTGGTGTCCTCACCAGCGACATTATTATAAAAAAAATGATAAAAAATATTTTACGTAGTGTATTAGACACTTTGGGCTATGAAGCACGAAAAAAATATGTTCCTTCACAGCATAGTACAGAAAGTTATGCTAATTTTGGAGAAGACAAAATACTCGCTTCTTATTTTGATAAAATCAATAAGAACACAAACTCAGCTACTAATTTTATAGTAGATATTGCTGCTTCTGACGGAATTACGATGTCAAACACGTTCGTTTTTTTTAGAGATGGATACAAAGGAGTAGCCGTCGAATATGATAGCGAAAAGTTTGCTTTTTTATCTAATTTGTACAAAATCTATCCCAATGTTCAGCTTTTACGTACCAAAGCGTTGCCTGATACAGTTCTTTCGCTCTTGAAGGTCGCAGAAGCACCAAAAGATTTTTTGTTTCTGAATTTGGATATTGATAGTTATGATTATTTTATTTTGGATAGCATTCTTTCAGAATATCGCCCTAAAGTAATTTGTACAGAAATAAACGAGCGCATTCCTTATCCTACTCGTTTTACAGTAACTTATCATCCAGATACATTTTGGAAGGGCGATAACTTTTTTGGTTATAGTGTAGCCATGTTAGAAGATATTTGTGAAAAATACGATTACGAAGTAGTCAATATTCATTACAATAATGCCTTTTTAGTTCCTAAAGAAATTAATCAAGCAGCCAAGCTAAATGAAAATCCTGCATCAATAGAAGAATTATATAAAAAAGGATATTTGAATCAAACAGACCGAAAAGTGAAGTTTGCACACAATTCAGAAATAGACCATTTATTAGAAAAGTCGCCAGAAGAAGTAAAAGAATTTTTGAAAAAAGAATTTGAGAAATACGAAGGAAATTATATTTTGGAATAAAAAAACGTTTTGTAAACTAATTTTAAAACACATTTTTTATTACCAAAAACACACACTATGAAAAGCGAATTTCCGAATTATCATAAAGATATTGTCATTGATGGAGTTGCAGTTGCAGCAGGGGAACACAAACAAATCAATCTTAATATTGCAAAACTTCCTTCACGTACTTCGATTGACACACCTGTTTTTGTGTATCGTTCCGAAAAACCTGGAAAAACATTGCTTCTTATTGCAGGAATGCACGGCGACGAAGTAAATGGAGTGGAAATTATTAGACAGTTGATTTCAAAAGAATTAATCATTCCCAAACGTGGAACTGTTATTGCCATTCCTCTTCTTAATATTTATGGATTTTTGAATTTTTCTAGGGAAGTGCCTGATGGAAAGGATATTAATAGAAGTTTTCCTGGTAGCAAAGAAGGTTCACTGGCTAGTCGTGTTGCTCATGCGTTTACAAACGAAATATTGCCTCATATAGATTTAGGATTAGATTTTCATACAGGAGGAGGTAGAATAAATAACTTTTCGCAGCTTCGTTGTTTATTGGCAGAAGGAAAAAATGAAGAATATGCTCGTGCTTTTGCGCCTCATTTTATCATCAATGCCAAGCTGAGAGATAAATCGCTTCGTAATGTGGCTCAGCAAATGGGAAAATCTATTTTGGTTTATGAAGGTGGAGAATCGCAACGCCTCAATCGTGCGCCAGTAAAAGAAGGAATGCGTGGTGCTGTTCGTTTAATGCATCATTTGGATATGATAGACAAAGAAGATATGCTCAAAATGCGTGGTGCAGACCGAATTACAGAACCTGTCATTTTGGAGAGAACATCTTGGATGCGAGCTAAATTTTCGGGTCTTTTTAGGTCATTTGTAAGAAATGGTTCGATGATAGAAGAAGGGCAAATTATTGGAAGTCTGACTGACCCTTTTGGCGAACTTCATCACGATATTATTTGCAAACAACGCTCTCATATTGTGGCTATTAACCATCAAGCTGTTGTAAATCAAGGAGATGCTATTTTTCATTTGGGCAAGACAAGTTAAAAAATCAAAGTTATTTTTATAGAAAAAGTAAGTAGTTTGTACAAGGTAGATTCACAAAACTCATTTTTTGTTGAATATTTTCAGCTTATTATTAAACAATAATTTGTGATTTTGCGTTATTATAGCAATTCACATTTCACAATACAATAAGGACGACAATAGTGTATCTATGAGAATATAAGTTGATACTATATTTTCTAAAATACTTTTATAACAATCATTTCCTCTACTTACTTTTAAATTCATCTATCGTGCAAGATACCAATACTTATTCTATACGAGATTTAGAAAACCTAACAGGCATCAGAGCGCATACTATCAGAATGTGGGAACAGCGTTATGAACTTGTAACTCCCAAAAGAACCGATACAAATATTCGTTATTACGATTCAGAAGACTTGAAATACATGCTTAATGTAGCCTTGCTCAATAATAATGGCGTTCGTATATCAAAAATTGCCAAAATGTCGCAAGACGAAGTTTATGTAAAGGTAAGAGAAACGCTCTCCAGAACTTCGGATTATCAATCACAAATTAGTGCGCTTACGGCTGCTACGATTGATATTAATGAAGAACAATTTGAACGAATTATGTCGACGAGTATTTTGCAGTTTGGCTTTGAAAAAACAATGCTTAACATTGTATATCCTTTTTTGAGTAGAATAGGAATGCTTTGGACAACCAACGCTATCAATCCTGCTCAAGAACATTTTATTACAGGACTTATTCGCCAAAAAATAATTGTTGCCATAGATGGACAATACAGAGATAAGTCTTCGGGAACAGGAAAAAAATATATTCTATTCCTACCAAGTGGAGAGCTTCACGAAATTTCACTTCTATTTTCATACTATTTATTGAAAGTAAGAGGAAATCAAGTAATTTATTTAGGTCAAAATCTTCCCTTAAAAGACCTGCAAGAAGTTTATGCTGCTCATCAGCCTGCTACTCTAGTAACTATTATTACTTCTTCGCCAAGTGCAAATGCCGTAGAAGAATATTTATTTGAGATTGGAGAGCATTTTCCAAATGCAGACGTGTTGGTTTCTGGTTTTCAAGTAATGGGACAAGATTACAAGACTTCTAAAAATGTACATATTCTACAAAAACCACAAGATTTGATTGCTTATTCTGAAGATAAAGCTGCTGAGTAAGTCAGTAAAAAATATAACTTTACTACTATAAATAAAAAGAGTTTGAGATAATCAAACTCTTTTTTTGTTCGAAATCTTCTTAAAATAAACTTCAAGCTACTTTTCATAAAAAAGCTAAAATTATTTTTATGTGTAATTTGTTTTATATAATTATTCCGTGTATGTTTGCACTACGTTCTATGGCAATATAATACCTCCCCTTCTATAATTCCTATCGAAAATGACAAGAATCGTAGAAATTAATTGTAAGAATAAAATAATGCGTTTTTATCCCTTTTAAGCGCATTTAGAGGATATTTGTTTTGTAATCCCTTTATCAAAACAGATTTCTAACAAAGTAATTTTATGTAGTATTTGTATAATCTATTTTAGATTCTTGAAGACTACCCATTTATATTTTATTTATTTTAAAAACCTGTGCTTCTAAACAATTAGTTTCTATAAAACACTTAATTCAGCTTCAAACACTACTGCGACAGTTGGCAGTACTAGTAGTTTTCAATTTAATCGCCTTGGTGTCTTTTGCACAACAAGGGGGGGTAAAAGATGAGTCTATGAAAGACGCATTACGACCGTACGAAATATTAGCTACCGATGCTATCGGAAATCCTACTTTCATTGACTTTATTTCAACTAAAGTAAAATCAGATGATACATCTGTGTATGAATTTCTCAAAACTATATATGGCTTTGATGAAAATACTACCTTTGTAGAAAAAGAAGGTTCTGCAAAAGAACAAAATGGTATTTTTTCTAAAAAACTATTCCAACACTATAAAGGAATAAAAGTAGAATGGGGACAGATTGTAGTTACTTACAAAGATGGTTTTCTACGTAGCGTAAATGGGCATTTTACACCTACTAAAAATAGCCGTACTGTTCCTCTAACACCAGTAGATAATGCAATCAAAAATACTATTCAAAAAATAGGTGCAGAAGAATACGCTTGGGAAAATATGTATTTACAAAAAATGCTTAGAGAGGAAACTCAAAATCCAAAAGCAACTTATTATCCAACTGCCGAACTTCTTTTGATGGATAAAAATATAAACGAAGGAGAAACTGATGTCCGTCTAGTCTATAAATTTGATATTTATGCGCTATCTCCTGAAAGTCATAAAGAATATTTTGTAGATGCTACTACTGGGGAGATAGTTTATGAGGAATCATTGATTATGCATGTAGGTGGTAGTGGCGATACTCGCTACTCTGGAAAACAAACATTTGAAACTCAATTATTTAATGGTTCATATCGTTTGCATGATTATACTCGTGGCAATGGTATAATTACATACGACCTAAGAGGAAATGACGGATACGCACCTTTTTGGGATTTTACAAATAGTGATGTCAATAATTGGTGGTCAAGTGCAGTATATAATAATGCAGCTAGAGACGATGCAGCCCTAGATGCATACTGGGGAGCAGAAATGACTTATGATTATTTCTTAGAAAAACATGAACGAAATAGTTGGGATAGAAATGGGGCTAGGATAGAAAATTATGTACATTCTAGTATAGATAACACTAGAATAGCAGATTGGAGTAGAAATAATTTAAGTACTGTAGGTAAAATTCGTTATGGAGATAACGACGAACTGGATGGAAACCCTTGGACTTGTATCGATCTTGTTGGTCATGAATTTGGTCATGATATAGAAGCAACTACGAGTCAAATTTCAAGTTTTAACAATTATGAGGGAGGTGCTTTAAGAGAAGGTTTGAGCGATATTTGGGGAGCTATGGTAAAATTTTATGCTAAACCTCTTAATACTAGCATATATGCTCATGGAAGCGATGTAAGTGCTTTTAGAAATATGTCTCAACCAAATTTACATTCTGATCCTGATACTTATCAAGCGAATCACTGGGTTTTTGAAGGCAACACTACCAACCTTTATCCAAATCATACAAATAGTGCAGTACTAAGTCACTGGTTCTATATTTTAGCAGAAGGGATACAGCAACAAATGCAGTAGGAAACTCTTTTAGTATTCAAGGCATAAGAAAAGATAAAGCTGCAAGAATCGTATATCGTGCCGAAACTGTATATTTTGAATCTAATACTAACTTTGCTCTTGCAAGAATTGCTATGATTAGAGCAGCATCAGACATATTCGAAGCAAATTCTGAAGAAGCAAAAACAGTTTGTAAAGCGTGGTATGCTGTTGATGTTGGAGGTAATGAATGTTCTACTCGCATAATCTCTGGTGGTGGTGGATTTGGAGATGGTACAAGCGATCCTACTGATCAATCTAGCGAAGTAGATGTTATTTGTGATAGAGGAAACAAAACGTATGGGCTATTATTTGTTGATACTACTGCTAATGTAGTTTGGACAGTATCTTCGAATTTAGAAAAAATGAATGAAACTACTCTTTCTCTTACGGTTCGTGGAAGATTAAATGGTACATTAGCTAATACGCTTGGTCATGCTTATGTCATTGCAATCGTAGATGGTGTTGCTTACCGTCAAGATATTTGGCTTGGAGAACCACAAGTTTCGATGCGTTATGTACAACATACTCCTTATCAAGTCTATGTACATCTTGAAGGAGCAAATGGAACAGATATTACAAAACAAGGAATAACAAACGTAGATTGGCAGTTAGTCAATCCAACAGGAAACTGTACACCCGCTTTAGAGCTTTATAATCCTAATCTTTTTTTGGCTTTAGTACAAGGTAATTGTTATAACTGGGCTGCACAAATGCAAGTAGGAGTTAGCAATAATGTGGTACAACACAAATTACTAGAAATATAACTTCTGATGGTTATCTTGGTAGTGGTGGTGGCTACCCTTGTTACAAAACAGTAAATTATTTTGGATTTGATATGATTATACCTTGTAACTGGGATGGTATAACTGTCATTCCCCACCCTAAATTAAAAAAAAGCCATGTTTAAATAAATTATCATTTAATTGATAATAAATTGTATTTTAGCT
>PFKD01000262.1 GCA_002784125.1 Flexibacter sp. CG_4_10_14_3_um_filter_32_15 | reverse complement strand
AATGGTATAGTTTCGCTACTCTGTAGCGCTACTAAAAGTCATTTTTATCTATTCTAACAAAGGTTACGTTGCGCCGCAACTAAAAAGCAAGAATGAGAAGTGTCACTCATATTGATTCTAAATATATAATTTTATAAACACCTTCACAATTTTACATCTTTCTTTGCAATAATACAACCTTATCGAACTACAATTTTGCTTAACGTTTATTTTTTAGACAAAAATGGAGTTTGTTTCTATGAATGAAAGCGAATTAGAATCATTTATTTCAAAAATACTTTGATTATCTTTATCCCTTCTATCAAAAAAAGATTTTTTCTTCAAAAAAACAGACTAAAATAGCTATGACTTACAATTTAAACGAAAAAATAATTTTGATTACAGGAGCTTCTGGAGGAATTGGGTTTGCTTGTGCAAAAGTTTTCTATGAAGAAGGTGCAAAATTAGTTTTGACAGATTTATCTACCGAAAACCTGAAAAATCAAGTCAAAGAAAGTAATTTTGATTCAACTAGAATTTTACTTTTAGAATTAAATGTAATAGATAAAGAGCAAACAAAAAGTGTAGTAGAAAAAACGATTGCTCATTTTGGAAAACTAGACATTGTTTTTGCTAATGCAGGAATTGCAGCCAGTCCTCCCAAAACAGTTTTCAAAATGGATGAAATGGAGTTTGAAAAAGTAGTAGAAGTAGATTTATTAGGAATTTATAGAACTATAAAAGCAAGTCTTCCAGAAATTATCAAAAATAAAGGTCAAGTTATTATTACTTCGTCGGCATATTCTTTTTTTAATGGAATTTTTAATGCGCCTTATGCCGTCTCGAAAGCAGGAATAGAAATGTTGGGACGTTCGCTACGTGCCGAATTGGCTTATACAGGTGCGACAGCAATGGTTTTATATCCAGGGTGGGTGGATACACCGATTACAAAAGTGGTTTTTGGTGGAGATGATACAGCTACAAAACTGGCAAATTTAGTTATTCCATCTTATTTTTTGAATCCTGTTCCTCCAAAAATAGTCGCAGAAGCCCTGTTAGAAGGCATCGAAAAACGTTCGCATCGTGTTTTTAGTCCAAAACGTTGGGGATTTATGTGGTTTATCCAAACTATACTCACTATTTTTGGAGATACTAGTTTAGGAAAAGACAAAAAAGTTCAAGAGCTTATCAAACAGTCTGATAAACAATAAATCGTAGTTCTTTTTTGGTCGATAAACTTTTACAAGTTTCTAAATTACATTCATTCTAATTATAAAAAACCTCTGTTCTACCTTATATTACTTATTTTTTGGCTTTATATTTTTGTTTTACTTTTCCTTCTTTATGGTTGGCACAAAGAAGGTGTTTTTGATATTGTCGTTGGTGGGGACACCAACAACGGCGAGAAGAATCATAATTATAAAGAAAAAAATAAAGTTCGTTTTTCAGTTTTGATTCCAGTCCGAAATGAAGCACAAAATATTGCATTTTTATTAAATGACTTAGCTTTACAAGATTTAGATACAACCAATTTTGAAGTATTGGTTTTAGATGATAATTCTGATGACAAAACGGCACAAATTGTAATCGATTTAATCAATAAAATGCCGTATTCTTTGCAGCTTATTTCCGTTCCGATTGCTGATTCTGCACACAAAAAACGAGCAATTACATTAGGTGTTTCGAAGGCAAATTTTGAATATATTATCACAACAGATGGAGATTGTAGAATTCAAAAAACATGGCTTTCTACTTTTGCAGCTTTTATAGAAGAAAAAAATAATACAAATCAAAAAGCCTTTTTTATTGCTGGTGCAGTTCGTCTGAATTATAAAAGAGATTTTTTCGCAGCTTTACAGGCTTCCGAATTTGCTACTTTGATAGGTTGTGGTGGTGCTGCTCTTAATTTGGGTTTTCCATTTACTTGTAATGGCGCAAATATGGCATATTCTAAACAGCTTTTTGAAGAGTTCGGAGGATATGACGAAATAGAAGAAAATAATCAAGGCAAAAATAATAATGGCTATCAAATTTCGTCTGGAGATGATGAGTTTTTATTACACAAATTTTATAAATTTTATCCTAAGAATATTTTTTTCTTAAAATCAGATAAAGCAATTATTGAAACAGAAGCCACTCAAAACTGGCAACAATTTTATAATCAGCGCAAACGTTGGGCGAGTAAATGGAATCAACACAAAAAAATAAGTCATGCAGCAGTTAGTATTTTTGTGTTTTTGGTTCAAGTTTTTACTTTGATACTATTTATTTTTACTATTTTTGAGATTATTAATAGTAATTTTTCTTTGATAGATTCAGAATTAAGAAAATATCTATACATTTCTTTTTTTATCAAAATGAGTATAGAATTTTTGTTTTTAGTTGCTATTTTACGATTTTTAAAACAATTAAAAGTTGTTTTTACATTACCTTTTTGGTGGATGCTGTACAGTTTTTATGCTATTTTCTTTGGAGTTGTAGCACAGAAAAAAGGGTATCAATGGAAAGGTAGAACAACAAAATAATAGAGCTTAAAATAGATTTAAACGTTGATAATGGTCAGTAATCTACTCCTTAGCAAACGTTATTTTAAAATAAGAGTAGTTTTTATGTTACTTTCTTAGTAAATTAGTCGCTTAAAGAATACTTCTTACAATGATTTAGGAATTGAGAACCAAAAAATAATTATTATTCATTATTTATTAATCACTAGACTGCGTTTTCCTTTATAAATGGCATCAGAATTTGAGCATATATCGCCTTCTTCTCAGATACGCAAACGCTTATTGAATCACAAGCCAGCAATGTTTGGACTCTTTGTGATTTTGTTTGCTGTCTTTATAGCTCTTGCAGGACATACTATTATGCCTGACAAAACACCAAATGCAAATGATGGAGCCGTACAGATAAGTAAAGCGTTACCTGTCTTTGAAACAAAAATATTAAGGTTTAGAAAGCGAATAGCTACCGAACATACAGGTTTTTTTGAAAGTATTTATAGTGGAGATGAAACAGATTATACTATTACGCCAATAGATACTTTTCGAATTGTAGGCGATACAGTATTTTTCAAGGTGTATGGTAGAGAACAAAAAGAGCTTTCCTATTCGTTGATTTATGCTACCAAACCTGTTTATGCAGGAGCTTCGGGTTTGCTCTCAGATGATTCTCTTAATTATAATTATCAAATAAAAGGTGATACAGTTCGCTATGTCGATATTCAGAAACGTATTCATACTACTACTTTATTTGCTCTTGCAGAAGAATTTCAAAAAGAAAACATAGAAACTCGTACTTATTGGCTCGGAACTGACCGTTCGGGTAGGGATATTTTGAGCCGTCTGATGTATGGAACACGAGTTTCTCTTATGATTGGAGCTATTGCTGTTTTGATTTCACTTGTTTTGGGAGTGAGCTTAGGAGCAATTTCTGGTTATTTTGGTGGTTGGATAGATAGTGTCATTCATTGGTTTATGACTGTCGTTTGGTCGATTCCTAGTATTATGCTTGTAATTGCAATTACCATTGTACTTCAAAGTAAAGGAATTTGGGTAGCTTTTGTGGCTGTTGGTCTGACAATGTGGGTAGAAATTGCTCGTATTGTAAGAGGAAAAATCAAAACTATCAAAAGAAAATCGTTTATCGAAGCTACACATGCTTTCGGTATGAGCCATTGGAGAATTATTTTTAGACATATTTTGCCTAATATGTTAGGCGAAATTGTAGTGGTTACGACTTCCAATTTTGCAGCAGCTATTTTGATAGAAGCAGGTTTGAGCTTTCTAGGATTGGGCGTTCAGCCTCCTACGCCTTCGTGGGGAATGATGGTTTCAGAGGGATATTCAGTTATCGGAACGAGTAATAGTTGGCACTTGATTGTTTTTCCAAGTCTTTGTATTAGTGTTTTAGTTCTTGCCTTCAATCTTCTTGGAAATGGCTTGAGAGATGCGTATGACCCAAATACTAGAGTGTAACTGACAGTTTCCAGTAAATAGTTGCCAGTAATCAGTTAGAGATACTCATAACAAATAGTTACAAAAAATAATAGGATTCATTACAATTTTTTAATTCTTTTGTATTTTATAGGGATAGTTTTTTCTATTTTCTCTTTAGTTGATATTTTAAAAAATAAATTTGAAAACAATGACAAATTAATTTGGGTAATTGTAGTCATGGCTAGTAATTTTCTATTTTTATTTAATCTTGTAGCAAATATTCTTTACTATAAAATAGGACGTAAGCAAAAGATACAATAGGCTTCATTGAAATTATGTGTTCATTCTACTCCTCTAACAAATAACTAATATCCTCCAAAAGCCCAGCATCGGAAGGAAGTTTTGTAGTAGAATAAACTAATTTTCCTTTTTTATCAATCAAAAAAGCTGCTGGCAAACCATTCAAATTATATCCCAATGTATCAGAAAAATAACAAGCTAATGAAGTTATATTTAATTTTTTAAACTTGCCTTCTATTTCTTTATTATTTGTAATTGAAGAGTTTAGTTTTGCTGTCTGAATCCAAAGAAAAACTATTTGATTTGATTTATTTTTATCTTGAATTTGATTATTCAAGTTGCTATTTAGGTACTCAAATCCTTTCAAATAATTTTCTGTAAACTCATTTTCCAAAGAGCCAAAAAACAAATAAACTAGCTTTCCTTTAAAATCTGATAGTTTTACATTCTTTCCAGTTGCATCTTGCAGCATAAAATCAGGAGCTATTTTCCCTACTTTTGTTTTCTTACTATTTTCTATAAATTCTTTAATCACAGAAGCTGATTTATCGTCTTTATGGACAGTAAGATATTTTTTGTAGTAATTTTTATACAATCTTTCATTCCCTTGTTGGATTAATTCTATAATCAAAATTGCTTGTGTGTGTGCCTGTACACTTCCTAAAAGCTCTTTTTCTGTAATTTCAAAAAGAAGTGGATAATACAAATCTGAATAGGCTTTTAGAGAAGTTTCTTGATGAGATTGCACATAACGAAATTCTAAATAATTCCTCAAAAAACGTAAATAAGCAGGTTGATTAAGCGCAGACGGACTTTGAATAATGGTTTCTTCAAAAAAAGAATAATATTCTTTAGATAGAATTTGTGGGGATTGTTGATTTAAGAAAGCGTGTAAAATAGGATATTCTACCAAATGATTCGCATTTTCGTAAGCAATTCGCTGTTCCATTGCCAAAATAAAATCATCAGAAAGAGGTTTTCTTCCTATTGTTTCTTCTAATAGTTTGAACTGACTTTTGCGTAATTTTTCTACTTCACTTTTAAAATTCTTTTCATTTAAGGTTTTATATTTTTTTGGATACAAAGCATTTTTAGAACTATTGCCAAATTGAGTTTCCCATTTTTGCAAAAAAATATTTTCAGTTGCTCCTAATCCAGAAAATTTTGTTCCATAAGGCAAAGCACCTAATTCTACTTGCATATTCAAGCTATCGCCTACATGCAGATAAATCTGACCTTCTTTATCTTTGCATTTCCATAAGACCCAAGTTGATTTTTTGAGGGGAATTGTAAAATTAAACTCTCCTTTTTCATTCGTCGTAACGAGTTGTCTTTTGGGTTGATAAGTCAAGTATTGATATTGATATTCTATGACTAGTTCGTAAGAAGAAGCTGGAGCTATTTTTCCTTCTAAAATTGTAGAAAATTGAGCAGAACTATCAAAAGTAAAACTCAAGAAAAATAAAAAAGGAAGAATGAAAACAGAATTTTTGAGTGTGAACTTTTTAAAAATAGAACTTAAAGAAAAAAAAATAGTCATTAATAAAGAATTGTGAGTAGCGAATGTAATATTAAAATCAAAGTTAAATAATCAACAAAATTAAGCCAAGTTCTCTTGATATAATACAAATGCAACAAAATTGTGCTACTTATTTTTTACTTTTGAGTTATTATTAATTTTTCTTCCATTTTTTAAATTTCAATTTATGTCGCACTCTTACGACCATAATCATACAGGACATAGCCACGAACACGCTCCCAAAAGCCTAGAAAATATCAACTCAGCTTTTTATATTGGCATTGTTCTTAATATTATTTTTACAGCTATCGAATTTATTTATGGTTATTCTACCGATTCTTTAGCCCTTTTATCGGATGCTACACACAATCTAAGCGATGTAGGAAGTCTGATTTTAGCTCTTGTTGGGATGAAACTTGCTAGAAAAACAGCTACTCTTAGTTATACCTATGGTTTTAAAAAGGCTTCTTTGTTGGCTTCACTTATCAATTCAGTTTTATTGGTTGCTGTTGCTGGTGGGATTATTTATGAAGCCATTGAGCGTTTTACAAATCCTTCGCCTTTAGCTGGTACGACTATTATTGTAGTTTCTGCGATTGGAGTTTTGATAAATATAGTTTCTGCTTTTTTATTTTTTAAAGGACAAAAAGATGATATTAATGTAAAAGGAGCTTTTTTGCATTTGCTCGTCGATGCGCTAGTTTCGGTGGGGGTAGTGATTGCAGGAATAATTATTTATTTTACAGACTGGACAATTATTGACCCTATTATTAGTCTAGTAATTGCAATAGTTGTTTTGTTTTCGACGTGGAATTTATTCAATGAAAGTGTTAGGTTGGTTTTAGATGGCGTTCCAAGTGCGATAAAAATAGAAGAAATTAAACAATCTCTTTTAGAAATAGACGAAATAGAAATGGTTCATCACATGCATGTTTGGGCATTGAGTAGTACAGAAAATGCACTAACTGTTCATATCGTTTTGAAAAAATATGTTTTTGATAACGAAAGTCAAGAAACAGCCTTGCAACGCTGGGAACGTCTAAAATTAGTTATTCGTCATAACCTTTTACATCATTCTATTCATCATGCTACCTTAGAACTTGATGCAGATGATAGTTTGGAAGATGAGAAAGTGCATTAAGATGAATAAAGTTTGTAAAAGCAAAAAACCATTTCTACATTTTTGTAGAAATGGTTTTTTATTATAACAACTGTAAAGAAACCGTTAAAGTAAAAATTACTTCTTAGCAGCTTCAGTACGTTTGTTTTTAGTTTCCTGTACTTCTGTACGGATTTCTTGTGCTAATTTTTTGAGGTCTTGCATTCCTTTACGGATACGAGTTCCTGCTGCTTGATTTTCTTTATCGTAAAATTTAGAAAAATCTTCTTTCAGTTGTGTGATTAAGTCTTCGACTTCTTGATAACGACCCATAGTGAAAAGTAAATTGAAGGTTGTAAATTAAATTTAAAAAAATGCTTTTGAAAGCAAAAAAGTTATAAGACAAAATGCTTTTATAGCTCTATTATGCCCTATTTGAACGACAATATACTAACAAAACTGTCAAAAATAGCGTTTTGAGCTATTTTTTTTGAATTTTATTATATATTTTTTTGAATAGGAAAATGTGAGTTTTTATTTTAAATGATTTAATTCTGTCTTAACAAACTGAAAAACAATTAGTTAATCAAATTTGTAGTCTGAATTTTAAATCTATCAAATAAAAATGAGAATTAAAAAATAGTGCAAAATAGTCATTCAACTATATAGCAGCACTAATTTCATTATTTGCATACACTCCACTTTTGAGTTTATCCGAAACAGCTTTAAATGCTTCGATAGTTTGTTCTACATCTTCTAATGTATGTGAAGCTGTAGGAATCAAACGAAGCATAATTACATCTTTAGGAACGACTGGATAAATCACAACCGAACAGAAAATAAAATAATTTTCACGAAGGTCAATGATAAGATTTCCTGCTTCATTGTTTCCACCACTCAAAAATACGGGTGTAACAGGCGAATCAGTTTCTCCAATGTTAAAGCCATTTTCACGCAAACCATCTTGAAGCGCACGCACTACCTTCCAAAGATTATCCTTTAGCTTTGGCATAGTACGAAGCATTTCTAAGCGTTTCATGTTACCTACCACAACAGGCATCGGCAGTGTTTTAGCATAAATTTGAGAGCGCATATTATAACGCAAGTAATTAATTACATTTTCAGGACCCGAAACAAAAGCCCCAATACTTGCCATAGACTTGGCAAACGTTGAAAAATAAATATCAATTTCATCTTGAACGCCTTGTTCTTCTCCTGTTCCGGCTCCTGTTTTGCCCATTGTACCAAAGCCATGAGCATCATCTACAAGCAGACGAAAATCGAATTTTTTTCTAAGCTCAATAATTTCTTTTAATTTGCCTTGGTCGCCTAGCATTCCAAAAACACCTTCTGTAATTACCAAAATAGCTCCTCCTGTGTTAGCTACATACTTAGTAGCTCTTTCTAACTGTTTTTCACAGTTTTCGATATTATTATGAGGAAAAACATAACGCTTTGCAAGGCTCATTCTAAGCCCGTCTAGAATACAAGCGTGCGATTCAGAATCATAAACTACTACATCTTTACGGTCAAGAAGGGCATCTACAACCGACATAATTCCTTGATAGCCATAATTCAGAATAAAAGTATCCTCTTTTTGTACAAAATCTGAGAGTTGTGTTTCAAATTCCTCTATTGTATTTGAGTTTCCTGACATCATACGTGCGCCCATTGGATAGGCAAGTCCCCATTCTTTGGTAGCCTCTGTGTCTGCTTTACGCACTTCTGGGTGATTGGCAAGTCCTAAATAATTATTCAAACTCCATGTCAATACTTCTTTTCCTCTAAACTTCATGCGAGGTTTTATTTCTCCTTCCAATTTTGGAAAAGCAAAATAACCATGTGCGATGGCAGAGAACTGACCCAAAGGGCCACGATTTGTTTTTAATTTTTCGAATAAATCCACGTTATATCTTTTAGTTAATGGTTGATGTAGCGACTTTTAATCTCTATTTAGTTCCTGATTTATGAAATCAATATTTCTTTCAATTTGATTTTTTATAATTCTATTCATCATAAAACTACCTTTTACTTTTTATGAAGATACGAATAAAAGTAGGAAGTAAAAAAACAAGATTGTCTATTTTTTATTAAAAGTCGGAAAAATAATACGCAAATATAGTGCGAATAAGGCAATTTTGGAAATACAGAGCTATTCTAAGCCATTTTTGTTTGAAATTTCTATCAAATTGAATTAGATTTTTAACCAAAATGTATCTGTTAGAAAAGATAGAAACAAAATACAGTATTTGAAAAGCAACTAATATGGTTGAGTTATTTACTAAAAACTATTTTATGTAAAGCCTAATTGCTTTCTAACTTTTTGCAAAGTCGCATGTGCTACTTTTCTAGCTTTT
This sequence comes from Flexibacter sp. CG_4_10_14_3_um_filter_32_15, assembly GCA_002784125.1. GTDB lineage: Bacteria > Bacteroidota > Bacteroidia > Cytophagales > Bernardetiaceae > Bernardetia. The sequence goes on along the minus strand of PFKD01000262.1, from coordinate 4,345 downwards.
TCTTCGCCTATTTTGAGTTTGTTATCCAACTCTTTTTCGTCAGCCATTAGTTTATCAAAAGTAATTCTTTCAGTCTTGTATTTATCCAAAATAAGTTCTAAAAGAGCCTTTTTTGCGTGTCCGTAGCCATAATTTCCACCTGCATAATTTTGTTTCATTGTATTCAAATCACTTTCATTAGCTAGTAATTTGTACAAAGCAAAGACATTACACGTTTCGGTGTCTTTTGGTTCTTCAAGTGGAGTGCTATCTGTTACGATAGACATAACTTGTTTTTTGAGCTGTTTTTCAGGTAAGAAAATATCTATAACATTTCCATACGACTTACTCATTTTGCGTCCGTCTGTCCCTGGAATTGTCATGATTTGCTCATCTATTTTTACCTCTGGCATCACAAAAATTTCTCCGTAGCGATTATTAAAAGCCGAAGCAATATCTCTAGTGATTTCTAAATGTTGAATTTGGTCTTTTCCAACAGGAACAAACTCAGCATCATACATCAAAATATCAGCCGCCATCAAAACGGGATAGAAAAAAAGTCCTGCATTGACATCTGACAAAACATCAGATTTGTCTTTGAAAGAATGTGCATTGGCAAGCATCGGAAAAGGCGTAAAGCACGATAAATGCCATGCTAATTCGGTTACTTCGGGAATTCTTGACTGACGATAAAACGTATTTTTTTCTATATCAAAACCAAAAGCCAGCCACGCAGCAGCAACAGCATTTGTATTTTGAATTCTCGTTTCGGCATCTTTTACCGTTGTGAGAGAATGCAAGTCAGCAATAAAAAAATAAGAATCATTACCTACTTTTTTTGAAAGCTCAATAGCTGGTAAGATTGCGCCCATAAGATTTCCTAAATGAGGGCGACCAGAAGACTGAATACCTGTGAGAATACGAGACATTTTTTGTTTTAATTACGAATTAAAAATTGCGAGAATTACTGTAGCTGACAGTTTGTAACTGTCATGTAATTTTGTTGTTTTTGATATTTCCATTAACAACAAGTAGAATTACACTACTTCAAAATTGAAAAAAAAGTTTCAAAAAGCCTAATTCATTGTTATTATTATGCCTAAATTTTCCGTTATTTGATTTTTTCTATACTCAATAACAGTCAAAGGCAAGCCTTTAACCTACTCAAATTCAATTTTTATATAACATGAAAAATTATTACCTGCTTTCTTCTATCCTTTTTCTACTTCTCTTTTCTTGTACTTCTGATAAAATGACAGATAAAGAAAAAGAAGATGAATCAAGTATTGAATGGGAAAATACACAAATCCCGACAGATTCTACTTTCCTTATTCATGCTAATCAATTTCGCTCTTATTTGTACCCAAATTTCAAAACATTAGAAGTTTATGATAAAAATAAAAAACTACAACAACGTTATCTATTATACAAAGGAGAAACTAAACCAAAGACAAATTTAAAATACGATGTTGCTCTTCAAATCCCTTTAAAACGTATTGTTTCACGTTCTACAAAGTACGCAACTTTTATTTCTCTTTTAGAAAATGTAGATAATTTAGTTGGTTTTGTGGGTTCGCAGTATGTTTCGAATGAAGAAATTAGAAAAAGTTTGGAAGCTGGGAAAATCAAAGAAGTAGGAAACGATGACGGTTCAGGAATTAATTTTGAAGGTTTGATTAGCTTAGAACCTAATGCAATTTTTACGTATGATGCTTCTTTGTATGGAGGAACAAGCGACACACAGCAAAAAATGAAAGAACTGGGTTTGCCAATGATTATTTGTAATGAAACCTTAGAAAGTTCGCCACTTGCACAAGCAGAATGGATAAAATTCTTTGGTATTTTGTTTGAAAAAGAAGAAAAAGCAACTGAAATTTTTAATCAAGTAAAAAATAATTATGATTCTCTAAAAAAACTCACAGCAACTTTAAAAGAAGACCAAAAACCAACACTTTTTTTTAATGCGTGGTACAATGAAACGTGGTTTATGCCAAACGGAGATAGTTATGTAGCGCAATTTGCCAAAGATGCAGGCGCAATTTATTTGTGGAATGATTTGGAAGGAACAGGGGCTTCTCCCTTGGCGATTGAATCCGTTTATGACAAAGCAGAACAGGCCGATTATTGGTTTCATGCAAGTGATTGGGCAACCATGAATCAACTTATAAGCTCTGATAGGCGTTTTGTTTCCTTTAAATCTGTCAAGAATAAAAAGGTTTTCAATCACAACAAAAGACAGCTTAAAAGTGGTGGAAATGATTATTTTGAAAGTGGTGTAGCTTTTCCAGATAAAATTTTGGCAGACTTTATCAAAATTCTGCATCCAGAATTGATGAAAAACAAAGAACTTTATTTTTATGAGAATTTGAAATAGTAAAAATTTACTCTAAAGAATAAACAAAAAGTGTATCGTTTTCCATATTAGGAACTTGACAAAATCAAGGTTCTTTTTCGTAAAAGAATTTTACAAAGAAGCTGCATTTTCTTCTATCAATTTTACTTTTTCTTTTGCGTGTTTGGAAACCTTTGTTTTGTGTTTATAGAAACGCCCATATACTTTTGTAAATTCTGCCCCAAAAAACAAAATCAAACACGCATAAGATACCCAAAGTAAAATCAAAACCAACGAACCAGCCACGCCATACGTAGAAGCAGGTTCTGCAATTCCAAAATAAAGACTTAATCCATCCTTACCAAGTGTAAATAAAACGGCTGTAATAATCCCTCCAATACTGACTGTTTTCCAACCAATATCTCTATCGGAAATGGTTTTGAACATACAAGCAAACAAAAGTCCTATGACGAGTAAAGAAGCAATAATTTCAACTGCACCCAGAAAAAACTGTGTTCTGTAGGTCAGTATTCATTTTTCCATAAAATAGGGTTTGCAAACCCTATTTTATGGAAAAATGGTTATTCTCAAACAATTTCTATAAAATTACAACCTAGAAAAAATAGATTTGTTATTCATTTTATAAGTTTCAAAAATTACTCTCCCAATTCTTTTGCTCTTTTTTGTGCAGCTTCTAATCCTTCGCCTATTTTTTCTGCTACTTTTTCATTAGAAAAAACATTCAATGCTGCTTCTGTTGTTCCTCCTTTTGAAGAAACTCGTTGTATCCATTCTCCACACGAATAATTACTTCTATTTTCTAAATGAACAGCTCCCATAAATGTTTGTGTAACTAATAACTCAGCTTCGGAATGCGAAAAGCCCATTTCTTGTGCCTTTTTTATCATAGCTTCCATAAAAAAATAAATGTATGCAGGGCCACTTCCTGAAATAGCCGTTACGGCATCTATTTTTTCTTCTTCTGAAAAATAAAGTGATTTTCCTGTTGTATTTAGAAGGTTTTGGACAAAAAATAATTCATCTCTACTTACTGATTCATCGGCCGTAAAACCTGTCATTCCCATTCCAATTTGAGAGGGAAGGTTTGGCATAGCACGAATAATTTTTGTAGTTCCTAAGCTATTTTTCAGCGTTTCAATTTTTACACCTGCCATAATAGAAAGAACGGTTTGAGAAGGCAAAATATAGCTTTTAAGTGTTTCGAATAAGGCTTTTGTGTCTTGTGGTTTGACTGCCAAAATGATTAATTGAACCTTCGAAACTCGTTCATCGGGTTTAGAAATGACGAATGAATAACCTTTCTCTCTCAAAAAATCAGCTTTTTCAGTTGTTTTTTCTAAAATCAATAAATCATCTTTTGTAATAGAATGAGAAAGCAAAAAACTCTCTGCATACGTTGTTCCCATATTTCCAGCACCGACAATTAGAATTTTCATTTTTGAATTATTTTGAATTATTCGAATAAGAAAAAGTATTTTAGAAAAAAATAAAGAAATTTTGAAGTTTTTTTTACTCCTCAAATAGGTTACGTTCTGCACCCCTAAATTTGTAGTATAAACCAAAGAGAAAAACGGTTTTATAAGTAGCTAACACTTTCTAAGTGTCAGAAATACAACCATTTTTAAATAGACAGTTGAAAACTGTCTGCTACATTATTTTTCATCAAATTTACCTATTTATTTATTATGGACAAGAATCAAATCAAAAACGACTTTTCTTCGCTTCTCAAAAACTATTATCACCAGCGTCATGAAGTAATTACCAAAGAAGAATCGGTCGCAAAAGTAAAAGAAATCAATCTTTTAGAAACGGCTCGTACCTACACACCTGATAATATTATCAAAGGACTTGGAACGCTTCAACTCACTTTCGCTGATACGCTTACCCAGTGGTCTAAAAAACTACAAGACGAATCTGAAAAACGCTCACAGATTGAAGAAGCTATCGAAATTGAAAAGAAAAGACTTAAAAACTTACATCAAGTCAAATTAGCTGCTGATGCGTTGTATTTAT
>PFKD01000024.1 GCA_002784125.1 Flexibacter sp. CG_4_10_14_3_um_filter_32_15 | reverse complement strand
TAAATTCAATTTGCAAAGTTAAAAACTAGCTTGATTTGCTTTAAACGAGTACATTTTTTTTTCGTGCGTTTACCCTATATATACTAGGACTTTCGCAATTTAAAAAAATAACTGAATTTTATTTTTCAAAAACGGTATTTGTGTAGAGACAATGCATGTCCCTACTAGAATGAAAATAACAGAATAAAATTTCGTTCCATAAACAATTTGCGAAAGTCCTAATATACAAAAGATATTTTTTTCCTTCAATTAAAAAACCATTATTTAACCATGAATAATTTTGACAAAACTCCAGAAAGCGATGTAAACGGCTACGCACTTTTTTGTAAGCGATGGAATATAGACGATGTCAAAAAAGTAGAAGACATGTATCACTTAGAAGACTTGAAGGCATTTTTGCCAGACGAACCTACCGAAAAAGATAAAATTGCTCTAAATAGCGTTTTGGGAGCTAGTTTTGATAATTTTTATGGCTATATGGATTATCAAAAATCAACCAATACATTTGAACTCATCATGCAATGGCGTGAGAAAACAGGGAAATTTGAGATTTGATTGTAAAATGTAAATCGTAAATTTGTTGTTCCTGTAGCTGACAGTTTCCCAACTGTCAGAATTAAAAAAGACAAAAAAGAAAAGTACTATGACTAGTTCTATCAATAAAAATAGAATCAATTTTTTACTAGAAAATAATGAAATTCAGATTATTGAAAAGCATTTGATTTATTTTTTTATGCAGAATAATGAGTTAGGTTTTAGTAAAAGCTCTTTTCTATCAAATTATTTTCAAGGTTTTGAAATAAACTCTTCTATTTATTTGTCAGTTTCTAGTCTTGAAATTCTCAATTTGAAGATTTTAGAAAATTATTTAGAACTTCTAATTCCTCTTTCAGATAGAAAACTGAATGGTGCTTTTTTTACGCCTTCATACATTGTTGATTTTATTATTAATGAAACGAACCCTCAAGAAAAAGATAAATGTTTAGACCCTAGTTGTGGAGGAGGAGCTTTTTTGATTGGACTTACAGAATATTATCAAAAAAAATACAATAAAAGTATCAAAAAAATTATTCAAGAAAATATCTATGGTTCGGATATTTTAGAATACAATGCCAAACGAGCGCAACTTATTTTGTGTTTGTATGGGCTTTTATTTGATGAAATAATTGAAGAAAGCGATTTTAATATTTATGTTCAAGATAGTTTGAAAGCTAATTGGAAAACAGATTTTGAGATAATTGTTGGGAATCCTCCTTATGTAAAGTACCAAGATTTATCTGACGAAAATCGCCTTTCATTGATGAAAAAATGGAAAACTATCAATAATGGAACATTTAACCTTTACTTTGCCTTTTTCGAATTGGGTTATAATCTGCTTACAGAAAATGGAAAATTAGGCTACATTACTCCTAATAATTATTTTACTTCTTTGGCTGGTTTGTCGCTTCGCAGTTATTTTTTAACTACAAAATCTTTGACACGAATTATAGATTTTAGTCATAAAAAGGTTTTTGATGCACAAACTTATACAGCCATTTCATTTTTGAATAAAAAAGAAAATGAATCTATTTTGTATGATAAAATAAAAGAAAATCAAGAATGTGAAGCATTTTTAAATGCTGCTAATGGTTCTCCAAATTATATCAAAAACTTGAATGCTAAAAAATGGCGTTTGCTCAAAACAGATGAACAAAAAAATATTAAGACAATAGAAACTATCGGAACACCAATCAAAAATCTTTTTACGATTGCTGTCGGAATTGCTACGCTAAAAGATGAAGTGTTTTTTGTGGATTCAATAAATGAAGAAGATAATTTTTTATTAAAAACCACAGAAAATGGAACATTCAGAATAGAAAAAGAAATAACTCAGCCTATTTATAAAATATCAAAATTCAAGAATCAGAAGGAAATAGAAAATAATACACTCCGAATTATTACTCCTTATTATACCAATTCGAAAACGGCAATTCCTATTTTAGAAGAAGAATTTAAAGAAAAGTATCCAAATTGTTATCAGTATTTACTTTCTGAAAAAGATAAATTAGAAAGTAGAGATAAGGGAAAAATAAACTATTCGCCTTTTTATGTGTGGGCAAGAACGCAAGGAATTACACGTTTTGGTAAAAAAATACTAAATCCTACGTTTAGTAAAAAACCTCGTTTTCTGCTTGTAGAAGAAGAAAATGCCTATTATACAAATGGTTATGGAATTTATTTTAATAAGAATAATAAAGTAAATTATGAAAATTCTTTATTTGTAGAAGAGGTACATTTTGCTACTCAAGAAAAAAATATTTTGCTTGTGCAGAAAATTTTAAATTCCATTGTGATGGAATATTATATCAACAAAACAAGTGTTTCGATTGAAGGAGGTTTTCCATGTTATCAGAAAAATTTTATCGAAAAATTTACAATTCCTAACTTTTCAAATCAAGAATTAGAGATATTAAAATCTTTGTCAGATAAAGATGAAATTGATGCTTTTTTGATAGGCAACTATCAACTTAATATTCCTTTACCAAACCTAGTTTCATAAATTTGAATCAATTTTGAAGAAAAATTAGTCCATTCTAATCCTTCATAAATTATAGCAGAATTTGCATCTAGTAAGTTATCAGCTTTTAATTCTTCTGTTGAATGGTAAATTTTTGGAATAGGTTGATTAAAATCTACGATAAGCAAACAAGTAGCTTCATATTTATAGAAGTTTTTTGAAATAGTTTTTCTATCTGTAACAGCTTGAAAAGATTTAATATATTTCTCTACTAATTTTGGGCTAATTTTTTTAAAAGCTATTGTATTATTTCCGAACTCTTTATCATTGTATTCAGGAACTGCAATCATATAAACTTCCCCTAAAACCATTTCTGGACATCGTTCGTGCAAGTTTTGAGCTTCTGAAACTGTTCTTTCATAAAGTGTATCAAAGTTTTTCTGAATACTACTGATTTGACTTCGAACATTAATTGTAAGTGTTCTTTTCGTAAACTCTTCGCCATAATTATCTATTACTCCCTATAAAAGACCTGTTTGTAAAAGTTCTTCAACTGGCTCAATAGAATTAGGCGAAACGCAAATAAGTAGTCGTACAAAATTAATAATACATATCGCTGATTAGCGAGTGATTTTTAAGATAAAACACAAGATAAATAAAATTACAATTACTAATTATTATTTTTTATGCTCATTCAATTTTCTTTGTAT
>PFKD01000112.1 GCA_002784125.1 Flexibacter sp. CG_4_10_14_3_um_filter_32_15 | reverse complement strand
ATAGTCCCTGTTACGGTACGCAACAAGACAGACCGCAGGAATATTGCTCCACGAACCCCCACGCATGACTTTGATAGTAATACTATTAACATAATTTGTGTTACTATTAAACAATTCAAGGTATTTTTTTACTTCCTTTTCTTGCTCTTCATCAGACTGATATTTGTATGCATGTGCGTGTGTACTACCTTCTCTTTTTTTATAAATTTCTGAACTATAATCATCATTACACCATTCCCATACATTTCCAGACATATCGTAAAGCATGAGTTGATTAGCATTTTTTACACCTACTTGCTGCACATTAAAAGCACCCTTTAATTCGTCCCATACGTTACCACTAAAATGTCCTACCTCTCTCAAGTCATTGCTACCAGCATATTTAAAATTATCTTCTTTTCCTTTTTTTCCACCTTTTGCAGCATACTCCCAATGTGATTCAGAAGGTAAATCTATATCTAACCCTGTCTTTTTTGAAAGCCATTCGCAATATTCCTTTGCATCGTTCCAAGATATATGAATTACTGGGCAAGATTTATTAGGTTGCTTCTTTCCCTTTACATCATCTGCCCATGTTATGTTTTCATTAAGTATATTTACCCATTTACCATTAATAATAGTATCTGTATAAATAACACTACCTTTGCTCTCAACCAAACTACCTTTAACCTTGTCTTCTTCCTTAGCAAATGGATTAGGCTGATAAACTAAGGTTAGTTTTTCTGCATCGGTTTTGTAAGCATCTTCTCCTTTTGTTTTTTTCTCATCTTTGATAAAAGCCTCAAAATTTGCTACCGTAATTTGATATTTTCCTATTCTAAAATTTTCTACTTCTACCTCATGTGAAGGATAACTATCATCAAACAATAATTGAAAAGCGAGAACAGGGTCTTTCTTTTCTTGCTCGGTTACTATTTTTCCCTGCGTAAATACTCCTCCTTCCACAAAGGTAAGTCCTGCTATGGGTCTTACTATCTCCAAGCAATTAAAACCTTCTTCTGAATTGTCTTCAAATAGTTTTTTGAAAAAAGGGTGAAAATTAAGTGGATTATTGTGTAGTGATAAATAACGTAACTTTCGATAAGCTAACTTATCTGTTTGTGTACTATCTAATTTTCTAAAATTGAGTATTTCTAAAATAGAAGGTGGTTCTATTTCAATTTTTTCTTTTGTAGCTACTTCAAAATCAAATTGATTTCCATTGAGGTTGAGCCATTCTAATTTTGGAAAAAACTCAATCCATTTTGCTTCTGAAAGGTATAGATAACTTAGGTCTAGTGTTGGGATACTTTCTAATGCTGTTTTGAAAACGGTATTATATTCGTTTATGAAAACTATCATTTCGTAAAATGAATTATTGAAATAAGTAGCAATACTTCGGTATGGTGTTTTATTCTCTTTGAGAAGTTGTTCTAATGCGTATTCTACCAAAAAAATTCGTAGTTCAAGACTTTTCTCTTCAAAATCATATTGATATAAATTTGATTTAATTTTCTCAAACTCTAAGAAATATTTAAAAAACACACTTTGTTTTTCTTTATCGCTGCTTAGTTCGTAAAGCCTTGTAGTAAGTACCAAAAATGAATGATTTTTTGTTAAATCTTTTATTTTGTTTTTGTGCTTTATAGCTAAGGCAATAAGATAGTCATTCGGAAGTTGTGGGATAAGCTCGTACAAATTATTTTTTTCAACTTCTTTATTATTGTAGTTATAAAAACTCCTTAAATTATTATGTGGCTTTTGTAAATCTAATCGTTTGATACTTTCTATTTCAGCAGAAATTTTTTCTTCATAAAGTATTTGTAAGTTTTGATTTGGATTTTCGAAAAGTTCTTTTTTGGTAACAAAGCCTTCAACAAGTGCTTTTATAAGGAAATAATCTCTAAACTCTTGATGAGCAAACACGAATAAGTCTTGCTCATTTCTTATCAAAACTGAACGGTCGAAAATATTATCTTTGTCGTACTGGTCAAGATTAGGAAATTCGTTAGCTTTCAATCCTTCTACTTTATTTCTAAAGGTATATAGAGCCAAACTGATAGCTTCGTTTGTAATGGCTTTGATTTGAATAGGAACTTCATTGGTTACGCCTTTAGGTGCAAGACGTTTTTTAGCAGCTTCTTCTATCCATTTTTGAATGTAAAAATCATAAATTTGATAAGCGAAATGAAGGTTTTGGCTTTTTTCATCGTTTATTAAATCTTTTAAAAAAGTAAGAAGCAAAGGACGATTATAAAGCGTTTTTCTTGTTTCTACTAAACTCTCTGCTTTTTGTTTTTCATCTTCCGATGTAAAGTTGAGTTTGATATACTCTTTTACAAAATACTCATCGATATCACTTGTTTTGAGTTCAAATTGGAAAGGTTTTGTTCCACTTTTTAGCAGGTCTATTTGCTGTGCAGCATAGAAATACTCTGACCGAACGGAAATAAATATTTTATTAAAGTAGTCGACCTGTTTTAACAACTTTTCAATACGTTTATTACTTTCTTCTCTATTTTCTCTTATTTTTTTATCTTCGTCTAGAGCATCTATGAAAATAAATTTTTTCTTCGCTCTGTACTTACCCTTAATTAACTCATTTATTTCTTTTATCTGCTCATCAGTATTGTCTCCACAATAAACAAACGCCATAAGGTCTGCCTTGTTAGTTTTGCAAAAGATTTCAAATGTTTTTTGCATAAGGGTAGTTTTGCCTATACCTGCCTCTCCCAATAAGAAAATGTATTTGTAATTGAGTTTTGGAAATACTTTTTCTAACAGAAAAATATATCTATAATGAATATCAGGTATATTCTTCTTGGTTTGGTCAAGATATTTTTTAAATTCTGCCTCTTTATTAAGTTCGCCTTTCCTTTTTTTCTCTATGGCAGGAGAGATAAATTTTTCCAGTTTATTTTTTATGTAGTCTTCATTTTCTTTGTCTGACATTAGACACAAATACGGAGTTACAGTATTATTTCTTTTAAAAAAACTGTCCCACAAAGAAGGCTTTTTGTAAATATTTTTTTCTGGCATATTGTTTTTTTTTACTCTACCCTACTAAAAAGGTAAATTTTGCATAAAAAAAAAGAAAAGTATATTTTTGAAGTGTCTAATCA
>PFKD01000424.1 GCA_002784125.1 Flexibacter sp. CG_4_10_14_3_um_filter_32_15 | reverse complement strand
TACTTCTAAAATAAGAGGACCTCTAGCAGACTGTAACATGTCCACACCAGCCACTCCCAAACCTAATACTTTTGCAGCTTTTAGAGCAGCATTTTCTTCTTGGTCGGTGAGTTCGATAATATTTGCACTTCCTCCTCTATGAAGATTTGAACGAAATTCGCCTTCTTTTCCTTGTCTTTTCATTGCTCCAACGACTACACCATCGACAATAAATACACGAATATCTGCTCCTCCTGCTTCTTTGATAAATTCTTGTACAATTACACGAGCCTTCAAACCATTAAAAGCCTCTAACATAGATTCGGCTGTATTTCTGTTATCTGCCAAAACTACTCCCAATCCTTGTGTTCCTTCCAAAAGTTTGATTACTAAAGGCGCACCACCTGCTTTATCTACCACACTTGTTACATCTTTTGAGTAATTACTAAAAACTGTTTTGGGTAAATCAAGACCAGCACGAGCTAGTATTTGAAGACTTCTTAATTTATCTCTTGAACGAACTAATGCTTGTGATTCAGTAGCTGTAAAAATTTTCATCATTTCAAACTGACGAACTACTGCAGTACCAAAAAAGGTTACTGAAGCACCAATACGAGGAATAACCCCATCAATATCTGACATTTCTTCGCCTTTATAAATAACACTTGGTTTCTTTTTTTCTATTACTAAATCACATTTTGTATGGTCTATTACTACCATTTGATGTCCTTTTTTTTCTCCAGCTTCAATGATTCTTTGAGTAGAATAAAGATTTTTGTTTGCCGATAAGATGGCTAATTTCATGAGTTTTATTTTATAATGTTATGTAAAAAGAGTTGTCAAAAGATAAGGATTAATTTTATTAAATTCAAAAAACAAATCCTAAGAGAGGGGGGCTTTACACAAATAAAATTGATTTTTATTCAAATAATTAATAAAAAAGTATTTAGCTTTGCTGACTTTCAAGTTGTAGTTTATCTGTATTTTAAATCCTGCCAACCGACAGTTTAGCGAAGCTAATCCTTAATAAAAATCAGTTACAAGAAATAGTAGGCTACAGTAATCAATTTGTAAAATAATACAATCAATAAAATTTAGAATTAAAAAATGAAAAATCACGTCAAAATTTATCTTTTCTCTTTGCTTGCCTTGCTTTTATTTTCTACGTCTTGTAGTCTGCTGACAGATAGTGTTTGTAAAGATGGAAGTGGAGAAGTAATTAGTCAAGAAAGAATAGTATCAGGATTTACAGCCATTGAATCAAGAGGAAATTTTACAGTAAATCTTTTTCAAGATTCTAGTATAAAAGTACAGTCTGTTATTGTGGCTGCACAAGAAAATATTATTGACCTTATCCAAACACGCATTTCAGGACAAAGTCTTATCATTGATACCGATGAATGTTATAATACGAATGAAGAAGTAACAATTACTGTCCGAACACCTGCACTTTCTCAGATTATTTTGGCTGGCTCTGGCGATATTGTTCTGCAAGATACAGTTCGTAAAAGTGAAATAGAATTTATTTTAGACGGCTCAGGGAATATACAAACGACACCAAGTTTTCTTATTATTGCTTCTATAAGTTGTACAGCAAGATTAAAAGGTTCTGGAAATATGGAATTAGATTTTGATAACACAAATATAGTAAATACTTCTGTCGATGGTTCTGGAACTATTACTTTAAGAGGAGAAGCACAACAAAATACCTTAAATATTAGTGGTTCGGGAACTATAAAAGCCTTTGATTTGCCTGTCTTGACAAGTACAGCCGAAATAATTGGTTCTGGAATTATCGAACTAACAGCAACTGATACAGATTCTACCATCATAACATCAAGGGCAACACTAAATGCACAAGTGAGTGGAAGTGGAACTGTTCGTGTAAAAGGAAATGCAAGTATTAAGTGGAATATATCAGGTTCTGGGAAAATAGAACGAGTAGAGTAAAAATATTCTAGGATTATTTTAAGAGTAAAAGACTTGCTTGTTTTATTATTCAGAATTATTTTGTAAATTATAGCACAATCTAACCGAAAGATTGTGCTTTTTTATTGAGCATAATTATTTACTCCTTACAAAATGAATTCTTTGTCTTCGCATAACCCATCTGTTTTTTTTGAAGATGTAGAAAAACTAAAACAGTCTTTTAGTTTTGAGAGTGAAGAAGCTGAGAAGAAATTTTATAAAAAAAATAATTATTTATTTGCCACTACTTCGGCAAGTTTGTTTCGTTTGATGCCTCAAATTCCTTATTCTAAGCACAAATCTATTTTTGAAAAACTCCTTTTTAATCTTCAATTATTGAATATTGAAGAAAAGCATGCTGAATTATTTATCGAAAATTTCGAAGTCATTGATATAGAAAACAGCCTTGATAAAGCCCAAAAAGGAAATCCATTTTTATTTTGTTGTTTTCATACAGGCGCATATTCACTTATTCCTGGTGTGCTGACTAGGCAAAGCCTAGATTTTGGGTTTTTATCTAATAAAATACTTACAGAAAGAAAAGGAGAGCATTTTTTAGAAACGCATCGCAAATACTGCGAACAACATAATATAGATTCGAAGACACAACTCATCAATGTAGAAGAAAGCAAAGGGATTTGGAAAGCTCTCCGAATGCTGAAAGAAGGTAAATCGCTTATCGTTTATGTAGATGGAAATACAGGTTCGAATTATTCTAAAAAAGAAAGTAATAATACAGTAAAAGTTGATTTTTTGGGGGAAGCTTTACGAGTCAGACAAGGAATTGCATTTTTATCTTATGCTTGTAATGTTCCAATTGTTCCAATTCTATCAAGTAGAGAATATCAAGATTCAGAACTTAAATTAAAAAGAAAATATACACTCTTACCGGCTCTTTACCCTACTAAATTTACAGATAAAAAATCCCAAAACGCATCTTCAAAGGAAGAATTTGCTGCCCAAACGATGCAAAAACTTTATTCTATTTTGGAAAAAGAGGTAATCAAAAATGGAGCAGATGCTGAAACAATACGTGAATGGGAAGGTTGGATTTTTGTTAATAAATTTTTTGAAGAGCTTCAAAAACCTATTTTAAGAGCGAATAAAAAAGACTCTTCTGCCATTAATTCTGATTCGGTAGATAAAAAAACAGCATCTTATATTTTTAACGAAGAGCGTTTTGCACTCATTGAAACTAAAAAAGAGAACGAGGAAAATCAAAAAAATACCCTGTTTGATAAGTTTACTTATCGTTTTTTTCCTGTATCTGACCTACTTTATGAAATAATTATTTATTTTTCTACACCAAAAAAGTTATATTTGTTTGATAATACTAATGAGCAAGTTGATAAAAAAACTACAACGAGTAGTCATTCCCCTATTTCTACTAATTCTGTTTCTGAGTCATCTATTCATTTTGATTCCAAATTACAACTCTCTAAAACTCTTGTTTCTATAAGTGCGTTAGAAAAATTAATTGAAAAAGATATTTTGGTACAATACAAATAATTAATGTGATTAATTGTATAATACAACAACAGAATAATTTTATTTACAATCCTAAAAATATAAAGCAATTTTTGATGACATAAGTCTTACTCTACTTAATTCCCTTAATCCCCTTAATCCCTTTACTATTATGCCGAGAGGCTTTTTATTTTATTTTTTACTTAGTCTATTTACATTTTTTAGTAATGTATATGGACAACAAGTTACTAACCATCTCTTTGATTCTCTCAAAACAGAAGACTTCCCTGCTTCTGAGTTAGAAAGAGAGTTGAAAGGTATAGTGAGTAAATCACAACTTTCTGAGTCTGATTCTACACGTAGGCTTTCTATTTTAGATTCCTTAATTGGTTTTTATAAAGACAAGAACACAAAAAGATATAATCACTTTTTATCCCAAAAGAAAAATTTAGACTTTAAATATATTCTTCCTCTACGACTTCCTGTAAAAGAACATAACAATATTAGTAAAAATTTGGGTGTATGGAAAGATACTACCAATGGAAAAATAACGATTGAAGATATTGTAGATAATCCTCAACTTACGTTTTCTAACAATACTATCAACTTCAAAAATATGGAAGTGGGAGCATATTATTGGTTGCGTCTAAAATTGGTAGGAAATGGTGTAAGAGATGAATTAATTGCTCTACAAATAGGCTCAGTTTTCGAAACTTGGTCAGAAATTACATTTTATCAGCCTGTTGAAGATGAAGCATTTCGTGTAGAACGTTCAGGTACAGATATGGACCCTGAAAACAAACCTGTCAAACAGTGGCGTAATTACTTCAATATTGATGTGCCTGCTAAATCAGAAATTATTGTTTATATTCGGATACATTCAAATGCACAACGTTTTCATCCAAAATTTATTTATTCTTATATACAAGACACTGCAAGTGTAAGTCAAGGTTCGGAAGAGTTTACGTATGCACAAGGAATATTTCAAGGTATTTTGTGGGTAATGGCTTTTTATAATCTACTTCTCTTTTTTATTATTAGAGATAAATTATACCTGTATTATGTCTTGATGATTATAGGAATACAACTTAATGTATTTTATTATTATAGATACGTCTATTTTCTCTTTCCTACTTCTCAACTTCTCATTCGTTCTTGTATAGTAATTTCACATCTTTTTATGATAGGTGGTGGTCTTTTATTCTTGAAAAGTTTTTTGAATGTAAAAGAGTTATTACCTAAATGGAATAAAATAATTAATGTTATAAATTATATTTTAGTTATTGCTGTTATAGTTTATGTGGCGCATAACTTAATTTCATCTACTCCTACTTGGGAAAATCAATTATCACTAAGCAAATATGCGCTAATTGTTATTCTTGCGATTGCTCTAATAGCTAGTATTTTGGCTTTTGTAATAGGTATTTTAGTTTTACGGAAAGGTTATTTAGCAGCTCGTTATTATCTCATTGCTACAAGTGGATTACTTTTAGGAGCTTTTTTTTATGCTCTTTCTTACTTATTGATAAATGGAATGGGAATAAAAGTAAATCCAGATATATTTACCTATTTATTTCAAGGTGGTGTAGTTATTCAACTTGTTTTTTATGCTCTTGGTATTGGTTATCAAGTCAATCGTTTGGAGAGAGAAAAATCTGATGCCCTTGCTGAGAATTTAGAATTACAAAAAGAAACAACTACTCTTTTAGAGAAAAAAGTAAAACAAAGAACCGTAGAAATAGAACAGCAAAAAGAAGAAATAGAAGCCATCAACTCGACTTTGATGGAACAAAAAGGATTGATGGAAAAACGAAATCACGATATTACTTCCAGTATAAATTATGCAAGGCGTATTCAAGATGCTGTTTTGCCAGATTTGCGTTCCTTTAAGCGTAGTGTTCCAAATTGTTTTGTTCTCTACAAACCTAGAGATATTGTTTCAGGCGATTTTTATTGGTTTGCTCAAAAAGAGAATCAAATTGTTTTGGCTGCTGCTGACTGTACAGGACACGGAGTACCAGGGGCATTTATGTCTATTTTGGGAGATTCGTATCTCAATCAAATCGTTAATTTACAGGGAATAACAAAGGCTGATTCTATTCTAAGTCGTCTGCATGGACAGATTCGAAGAGCCTTGCGCCAGTCTAGTACAGAAAACAAAGACGGAATGGATATTTCTATTTGTGTAATTGATTTAGAACAAAAACACGTTACTTTCGCAGGCGCAAAACGTCCTCTTTTATATATTCAGAATGCTACTATCTTTGAAATAAAAGGCGACAAACATTCAGTAGGAGGTTTTCATACTAACGCAGAAAATTCTTATACCTCTCATCAAGTAAACTTTGATAAACCAACATCATTTTATATTTTCTCTGATGGATACGTCGACCAATTTGGAGGAAAACACAATAGAAAATTCATGACAAAAAACTTCAAAAGTCTGCTTCTAGAAATCCATAAAGAACCAATGGTAAAACAAAGACAACTTCTTGCACAACATTTTGAAGACTGGAAAGGAAAAAACAAACAAATTGATGATGTAATTGTAGTCGGTTTTCAGATATAAAAGTTCAAATTAGTTGATTGTAAAAGGAATAAGCCAAAACAGAATCCGAATACAGACTACGAAAGAACTCATCCGATTTCTAGAAACCCAAAACAAATAAAGGAAAATAGAAGAGTAGAAGTTATCTTTGTGGATTAAAAGTAGCCAATAGCTTCCAAGCTGTTGTAAAAAGTACAATTAAATAATAAAAAATGGCTTTCCAACTCCCAAAAAACGAAATTTTACAAGGAAAATGGACTTTCCATTACCTTTCTCCAACAAAAAACAAATACAACGGAATCCTTTATTTGACAAAGAAAAACCTCTATTTTGAAGGAAATTTTCAAATCGAAAACTTGAGTGTAAGTGCTATTGAAGGAGGTTTTGTTATTCCTTTAGATGAAATAAATGCAGTAGCTCCTTTGAGAGTAATGTTCATTTTCAATCAATTACATATCCAAATGAAGGATAAAGAAGTTCATATTTTTGATAGAGGTGTTTTGCCTGTGGGTGGTGTGATGAAGAAGATTGAGGAGTATAGAAGGAAGTAGTAGATAAAATATTTGTATTGAAATAAAAAAAACGAATTGATTTCTAGAACCAATTCGTTTAAAAAATCAATTAATATTTATTTTTGTCCATTCTAAAATATTGTTATCAATAGCTAAACTCCATGCTTCTTCATCTTCCATCTTTTGATTATTTTCCCATTGTTTTTCTAACCAGTTTTTTAAAAGAAGAGGATTATCAAATTTGTTGTCTATTCCAATCTCTACAAATTTAACAAACTGTTCAATAGATAAAGGAATTATTTTGGTCTTTCCACCATATAATTTTGTGTTAAATCTATTGAGATTGAAATAATGTGCTAATGTTCCTTCACTTATTTTTGGAGCTATAAACAAGCAATACATTTCTTTGTTTGTAGCTTCTTTTGCTTTTCCAAAATGCCTTGGTACAGACTCGGATTCCATTTTATATTGTGTATGTCCTCCAGACATCGTTACTTCGGTAATCATAGCAAAATCTTCAAATTCTGACTCTATATCTGGTTTCCCAGCAGGTGCATAATTCAAAGGCATTCCATCAATATCTACAATAAAATTTCCATCAATTCTTTTAGCATAATTTAGCATCGTTAATGCTCTCCAAATATTCCATTCAAGAAATAAAGAAGCATCAGGAACTTGTCTTTTTTTAATTTTATCAAAAATTTCAAGTATATCAGGCAGTTCTTTGTAACTTTTGATTTCTTTTACTTTTTCTTCTACATTTTTGGCTTTTATTGCTAATTGTAATTCATATAAAAAGTCTTTTAATTTTTCAGTAGATAGATTTTTGTCTACTTTTTCCTTACTCAGTTTATTTATTTTTTTGATTAGAAGTTCTCTATCATCACTCAATAATTTTACTAAAAATGGATTGAATAAATAGGCTTTAAAATCAGATTCAGTTTTGAATTTTTCAGCTTGTGGCGAAACTGTTTTTAAAATATAATCTACTTCCTCTATTTTTTGAGAAGAAATAACTAATCGTAATGTTTTTCTTTGAAAGGTTACTAATTCAGTCGCACGCATATACCTCACAAAAGCATCTGCATAGTCTTTCATGTTTGCTATCTTGGTATATAGAAATTTTTGCAAAGAAGTATCTGAGCTTTCTCTTGTTTTTAAGTTTTTGCTTTTTATTTCATCATCAAAGATTTTTTTGATAATCTCCTCTGCACAGTATTGAACATACATTTTTCTACTTCCTTTGTATGTTTTTGAGTTTTTTCTAAAAGCTAGAATATCCGAAACTATTTTATCAAACTTTTGATAGTGAGTAAGTTGAGAAAAAAATAAAGCGATTTCTGTCTTTGATATTGATTTTAATTTTTTTATCAATCTCAATAATTCTAAATATGGTTTTACATTAAAATCTACTGTTTTTGATTGTGTATGATAAGGCGAAGGAAGTTGAAATTTTAGAAGTTGTCTAGTAAATACTTCATCTAATCGTTTGCCTTCAAGAAGAAGTTGTCCGACTGGAGTAAGTTTTATAGTTGGTTTCAAATCAACAAAGCCTAATGCTTTTGGACTTCTCGTAATTCTATCACGAGCAGCCAAAGCAGGATTTGAAGGAAATATTTCTCCTTCATAAAATTCTGAATCAAAAAGTTTTTGAAAAAAGGCTATTTGTAAGTTTTCATTTCCAGCCCATTCTTGACCTTCAAAATTATCAGATAAAATCTTGATTTCAGGAATTATTTTTTCAATAGTTCGTGGAGAAGTAAAACTGAATAAGGCTTTTGTTTTGCTAAGGTTTCCCATAAAAATAAGTGAATTTTATCTCCAAAAAATATTCTCATCAACAGCCATTGATTTTTCTTGCAAAATATCAATCGAAGTATTAACGTAATTCTCTATTCTACTTGTAGAAATTTCAATAGATTTTTCAGAAATATCACAGCCTATAAAATTACATTGATTTCTGATAGCAGCGATAGCAGAAGAACCACTTCCCAAAAAAGGGTCACAGACTGTAAAATCTTTCTCAGCACTTGCATGAATCATTGCTTGAAAAACTTCTACAGGCTTTTGAGTAGGATATTTTGAGCCATGAACTCTCTTGAATCTCCAAACATCTGGGAATTTTCTATTTCTAATTTTTCTTGTATTGCCATTTGTAGCAAAAATAATGTATTCGTGTCTTCTTCTAAAATAATGACCCATTCCAATATTTACCTTATCCCAAGTAATAATATTCTTGACATCAAAATAATCTCTGACAATATTTCCAAGACTAAGCAAAGAATAAGAATCAAACATAATATAAATATGTCCTGTTGATTTTTTCAAAACTCGTCTGCATTCAGATAAAAACTTAGTATAGTTTTCTTCACTATCTTCAAACTCTCCAAACCATTTTCCATCTTTTTCTCCTTTTTCGGAATAATTTCCTACAATTCGTCCTTTTCCTAATTGTAATTTATTATTCATTCCCGAATAAGCTGGGTCAGTTACTATTAAATCAACACTATTAGAAGGTAATTTTTCAAGAAATGAAATAGCATCATCTTTATAAATATTGAGCTTGTTTTTATTAAAATTGTAATTAAATGTAGCTCGTTCTTTTCCTTCTAAACTTTTTTCTATTCTATTATTTGTGTTTTCAATAAAATTAAGTACAGATTGAAAGTGTTTTTTAGATATTTCGCCATTAGTTAAAGGAATTTGCTCTTTATCTATGTATTCCTTCAATATATTTTCTGTAATTCCGTATTCTGCTATTATTTCCGAAGTTGTGTACATTTAATTCTGACTTATTTTTATAACTTTAATTATAGGTCATGCAATTTACTAATTTTGACTGATAAAAAGTTGTTTTTGCTAATTTTTTTAGCCTTTTGATATAAAATTAAATTTGTATCCTATTTTTAACTAAATACAAATTCTCTAAAACTTTTAGTAAGTGTTTTTCGTACACTAAGATAATTTTGTTATATTGCTTCTTTAACGTAGCAGACAGTTTCCAAACTGTCTATTAAACCCCTTTTTTTATGAAAATCACTAGAAATTTATACAGCAGCAACCTTACTTTGCTTACCGATTTGTATCAACTCACAATGGCGTATGGCTATTGGAAAGCTGGAATGACGCAGCGAGAAGCCGTTTTTAATTTATTTTTCCGTCGCAATCCCTTCAAAGGTGGGTATGCTATTGCGTGTGGATTGAGTTATGTAATAGATTTTTTAGAAAACTTTGATATTTCTGATGAAGATGTAGCCTACCTTTCTACACTAAAAGGAAACGACGACAAGCCACTTTTTGAACCTGAATTTTTGGAGTATTTACAAGAACTTGAGTTTACTTGTGATGTAGATGCAGTAGAAGAGGGTTCGGTAGTTTTTCCACAAGAGCCACTTATTCGTATCAAAGGTTCGCTGATTCAATGCCAAATTTTGGAAACTTTGCTTTTGAATATGGTAAATTTTCAATCACTTATCGCTACTAAATCTTCACGTATTTGTCTAGCTGCAAGAGGAGAGGAAGTTTTGGAGTTTGGTCTTCGAAGAGCGCAAGGAATTGATGGAGGTTTGGCTGCTAGTCGTGCTGCGTATATTGGTGGTTGTGCTGCAACTTCAAACGTTTTGGCAGGAAAACTTTTCGGAATTCCTGTAAAGGGAACACACGCCCACAGTTGGGTAATGTCTTTTGAGTCAGAAATTGATGCTTTCGAAACCTATGCCGAAGCATTGCCAAATAATTGTATTTTCTTGGTAGATACTTATGATACAGTTGAAGGAGTCAAACACGCCATTACGGTAGGAAACAAACTCAAAGAAAAAGGGTATAAGTTTGCAGGAATTCGTTTGGATTCTGGCGACCTTGCTTATTTGAGTACAAAAGCGAGAGAATTATTAGATGCAGCAGGTTTTACAGAAACGTCTATTGTAGCAAGTAATGATTTGGACGAACATATTATTGACAGTTTGAAACAGCAAGATGCCAAAATTAATGTTTGGGGAGTAGGTACAAAAATGGTTACAGCCTACGACCAACCAGCATTGGGAGGGGTTTATAAATTATCTGCTCTACGAAATAAAGACAATACAGCTTGGGATTACAAAGTGAAATTATCCGAACAAGCCATCAAAATTTCTACCCCCGGAATTCAACAAATTCGTCGTTTTTATTTTAATGGAGAAGCGATTGGCGATGCTATTTTTGATGAAGAAAATATACCAAATTCAGAAAATTGGACAATTGTCGATCCGATGGATATGACTCGTCGTAAGAAAATGACAAGTAAAGAAGGAGAACACAAAGACCTCCTGAAGCCTATTTTTAGAAATGGAAAATGTATCTATGAAAAACCTGATTTAGAAACCATCCAAGCCAAAGTACAAGACGAACTCAAAACACTTCACAGAAGTATCAAACGTTTTACAAATCCTCACTCTTATCCTGTTGGGCTTGAAAAAGGATTGTACGACTTGAAAACTGACCTAATCTTGAAATTGAGAGAAGTGAAGTAGAGGCAAGGAAATTGGTGTTAGGAATTAGGGAATGGAGATTTAAAAATAAAATTATAATGTGTTTTTACAACATGAGTGACATTTAAAAAAAGCAACCTATTATTTTGTCAAAAATTGGTCAATTTACAGAATTTGAAAAATGTCACTCATATTGTTTTTAGTTTCATTTGTAATTCCCTAATTCCTAACTCCCAATACCTATTTCCCAAAAAAATAATTCTTCAATTCACTCATCGAATCTATATTGAAGTGAGTAGTAATGTATGCGAATATTCCTGCCCACAAAATAGCACTCCAAAGCATATGAAAGAAAATGCGCTCTTTTTTTTCGCCAAAAGAAACAGCTATGAGTGTTCCTCCAACGGGTGAAAAAAACAAAGGAGTCATAAAAGCAACTCCAATAATTCCGTATTTGCGCCATATTTTTACCATTCTACGGCTGCGTTTTGAAAAAATTTTTCGCTTTCTAGGAAATACTTTAAAAAACCAGTTTCTGATTGCAAGTCCAAAAAATGTAAAAATTATTACACTTGTCATCATTCCTAAAACTGTAATTAGGACAGTTTCGACATATGAAAAACCACGCACAGCACCACCAACACAGCCAAAAATAAATTTGAACATGCTCATAGCAAAAACCACTAAGTAATCTATAAAGCGTTGCATATTGGACAGTTAAGAATAAAAATGATATTTTTCTTTAGCTCAAAGTTCTACAAAAAAAACGGTTTTTGAGTGTGTTTTTAGATAAAGGATTGATATTTTACGTTCTACAACTTAATTTTTGGGCTAGTAATCAAAACTGAGTTTGTAATAATTGACTACATTGCACTACTTATTTTAAAATATTTCAATTCATTACTTTCATTAAAAAAAATATGTTAAAAACTACTACTTCCAAAATTACTTTTGCAATTTTATTTTTATTCATTTTTACTTCTTTTGCTCAAGCACAACAAAAGACAGAAAAACAAGACAGTCTGCTGACTAATTATCTAAAATATATAGATGAAGCAGACATGAAAAAACACCTTTCTGTTTTGGCTTCTGACGAATACGAAGGAAGAGAAACAGGCGAAAAAGGGCAAAAAATGGCTGCTGAATATCTAGCAAATCGTTTCAAAGAACTTGGTCTTATAGCTCCTGTAAATGGTTCTTATTTTCAAAAATTCGAACTCAACAAAACTTCTCTTGCAGAATTTAGAATTGAAACGCTTACAGGAAAAATTGAATTGTCTCAAAATGAAATTATCGTCGTAAATCCTTTTCAAGAAGATAAAAAAGATGAAGGATATGATGTTATTTTTGCTGGTTATGGATTGGAAGAAGAAGGCGAAAATGGTTATTCTTCATACAAGGCTATTGATGTAAAAGATAAAATTGCTGTAATCATTATGGGAACACCAAAAGGAAAAGAAAAGCTAATCCCAAATGAAGAAGCTAGAAAATCAGTTTATTTACAAATGGGTTTTAAGAGTAAATTAGCAATGACAAAAGGAGCAAAAGGAGTTATTTTCGTAACTCAAAAAGCCGATTATACACTTTTTGATGAAATGTATGGGCATTATTTCAAAGACCCAAAATGGAGCATCCCTTCTGAAAAGAAAGAAGAAAAACCAGACTTTTTGATGGCGCTTTCTACAAATGATAAATTGCCAAACCTTTTGGGATACACAGACAAAAAATGGAAAAAAGTATTCAAAAAATGGAATAAGAAAAACAAAACTATTTTGGAAACCAAAGCTAAGGTTTTTTCTGAAATGAAAATTGAAAAAGTAGAAACTGAAAATGTTTTGGGTTACTTAGAAGGAACAGACAAAAAAGACGAACTCATTGTACTTACGGCACACTACGACCACATTGGAATCATTGATGGAAAAATTTATAATGGTGCAGATGATGATGGCTCTGGAACAACAGCAATTTTAGAACTAGCTGAAGCCTTTGCTCTTGCCAAAAAAGATCGAAATTCGCCAAAAAGAAGTATTTTGTTTATGCTTGTTACAGGCGAAGAAAAAGGACTTTTGGGTTCTAGTTATTATTCTGAAAACCCTGTTTTTCCTCTCAAAAATACAGTTTCTAATCTCAATATTGATATGATTGGAAGAATGGATAAAGACCATGAAGGCGACCCAAATTACGTCTATATCATCGGCTCGACGATGCTTTCAACAGAATTACATAATCTAAGTGAAACGACGGCTAAAATGTATGCACCAAATGTAAAATTAGATTACACCTACAATGATAAAGACGATCCAAATCGTTTTTATTACCGTTCTGATCATTATAATTTTGCAAAACATGATATTCCTGTTATTTTTTATTTTAATGGAGTTCATGATGATTACCACCAACATACCGACGAAGTAGATAAAATTCACTTTGGAAAAATGCAAGAAATTACTCGTTTGATTTTTGCGACAGCTTGGAATATTGTCAATAGAGAAGAGCGCATTAAAAATGATGAGAACTAATTATTTTTAGATATATTCTGTTGATGATAAGTAAAAAGGTTTTGAAAATATTTTCAAAACCTTTTTTCATCGAATTTTCTTATATTTTTATAGATAGTTGTTTTATGAGAGTGGATTTTTTTTTATATTTGAACTCAACATGAGTGACATTTTTAAGTATTTGATTTTCAGTTGCAGCGCAACGTAACCTTTGTAGAACCTCAAAAATGAACTTTATTAGAGCTACAG
>PFKD01000330.1 GCA_002784125.1 Flexibacter sp. CG_4_10_14_3_um_filter_32_15 | reverse complement strand
CAAAATAATAGTTTGCTTTTTTCCATAAAGTAGGGTTTGCAAACCCTACTTTATGGAAAAAGATATTTGCACAGAATAAAATTTGGTAAAGATTTGCCTTTTTTAAAATGTCACTCATGTTGAAAATAGAACTTTATTTTACTCTTTTTTAAGTATTTTAAGAATAAATAGAAGGTTTTGACTGGGTGCATAACAAATTAGCTATGCTGCTCTTTGGGTATCGCTTAGTCAATTTGTGTTACGTAGGGAAAAGGCTTGCTTTTTCCTTCCATACAGGTATTTTTTTTGATACAGACAGCTAGTTTAGGAAAAGGCTTGCCTTTTCCCTACAAAAAACGACAATTTTTTATACACTCCTTTGACTTATTTAGTTTTTAAATTGAACTTTTTTAATAAATTGCTTGTAGTCGGAGTAGGTAAAATATTTTTTTTGATTTAAAAAAACTTCTTTTTCGTTTTTAAATTCGTTTTCTTTATCTATTGGAACAGCTATTTTGTAATCAAGTATTTTTTCCATTTCGTCTTTAGAGAAGAATATTTTTTTTAAAATAAGACGAACAGATCTGAAATTCTTTTCAATATCTGAAATCCAAATCAGAACTTGAAGAGCAAAAAACAAGAAAAAAGCATTTAATAAATGAGGTAAAATATAGACATACAGATTGCTGTATTCGGCTAATGTATTTTCTAATAATTTACTATCAATACTTTTTAGTTTAGTATAATTATCGTATTTCCACCATTTTTCGAAGAAATACATTTGTATGTGTTGGGTAAGTAAATAACAAGCATTAATAATCCAAAAAATAGTTCCATTATTATTTTTTTCTATTTCATAAAGCATAAAACGCTTTTTTAAGAAAATGACTACTAATACAGTAGCTGTTAGACTCAAAGCCAAAGAAATATAATAAGGAAAACCATAATCAATTTTTTCTGCCCAAAAAAGAGAAACTAAATAATCATTTTTTAAGAAAAATAACTTTAATAATCCCTCTGCAAAAAAAGCACAACTGATAGGAATAACAACCAATAAAAGAAAAAACCAAAAATAATAAGTGAGATTGAGAACCTTTTTTTTCATAGAATTTACTTATAGAATTACGAATTATTTTATTAAAACACGGAATTTATAGAACAATACGAAGGTTTTTTTGAATAATAATAAAATAGAAAAAACCTATTTCAAAAAAGTATTCAAAATAGGTTTTATTCAAAAAAACTGAATTTACGCATTCAATTCTTCCAAATATTCCATTGCTCTCCTAAGATGAGGAATTACGATTGTCCCTCCTACAAGGTTGGCAATCGCCATGGCTTCAATGATTTGCTCGTCCGAAATGCCTGCTTCTTTTGCTTTTCCTAAATGATATTTGATACAGTCATCACATCGCAAAACCATCGAACAAGTAAGTCCGATAAGCTCTTTTGTTTTGATGTCTAGTGTTCCTTCGGCATACGCATTTGTATCTAAATTAAAAATACGCTTCAAGACTTTATTATCAGCAGCCATAATTTTTTCATTCATTTTGCTGCGATAAGCGTTGAATTCTTCTACTTGATTCATTTTATATAATTGACAATGGATAATTAATAATGGAAATATGATATTTTTATCAAAAAATAACTATTCTTTTTTTGGTTGTCTCAAACGGTTGTTTTTTCTTTTCCTGCGTTTGTTTGCTTGATTTTGTTTGTTGTTTTCGGTAGTATTATTTGGGTTAGAACTTGTTTTATTTACTACTTCTGCCTTTGAAATATTTTTTCGTGGTCTTCTTGTTCTAGTTCTTCTTTTACGAGGTGTATCTGTTTTGGGATTTGAATCTCCTTTTTCAGCTTTTCGTCTTACATTTCTTTCAAATTCCTCAGCATCAATAATGTGATTATCTTGAAGTGTTGTGTCCAAAATTTCGCCCTCTGAAAGCCATTCAGATGGTTTTAATGAAGGAGGGAACTCCTTTTTTTCATTGAGTTTCAAAATTGTGTTTACTTCTTCAATAGATAAAGCATACCAAACATTTTCAGAATTGTAACTAAACCACATTAGTTTTTTGAAAATATCTGTTTTTTGTAATTGTGCTTCTCCTTCTTGAGTACGCAAATATTTTACTTCTGGAATGTCTTTGAGCGCATCCAAATAAGTGTCTAATTCGTAATTAAGACAACATTTTAGTTTTCCACATTGCCCTGAGAGTTTTGAAGTATTCAAAGAAAGATTTTGATAACGTGCTGCCGTTGTACTGACAGGTTTGAAATCGGTAAGCCACGTCGAACAGCAAAGCTCACGTCCACAAACACCAACTCCACCTACTCGGCTGGCTTCTTGTCGAAGGCTAATTTGTCGCATTTCGATACGAATTCTGAATTCTGCTGCCAACATTCGGATAAGTTCACGAAAATCAACTCTTGAATCTGCCGAATAATAAAAAGTAGCTTTTGTAGAATCTGCTTGATACTCAACATCAGAGAGTTTCATCGCCAAATTTTGCTGGTTTATGATTTCTCGTGTTCGGTACATTGTCGGAAGTTCTCTATTTCTAGCTTCGATGAGCTTGTCCAAATCGGTTTGTGTGGCTTTTCTTTCGATATCACAGATACTTTCATCGTCCATTTTGATGCGTTTTTTTCGCATTTGTAATCTTACAAGTTCTCCCTGCAATGATACATGACCTACATGAAAACCTCGCTCTACTTCCAATGTTACGGCATCGCCTGTAATCAAATGAAGATTATTTATATTTCTACAAAAGGCTTTTCTACCTCCTTTAAATTTTACTTCTACAATCTCAAACGGCTTTGTATCAGGGAGTTCCATTTGAGAAAGCCAATCAAATGAATTTAGACGATTACAACCCGAAGTACCACAATTTCCATTGCTTTTACAGCCTTTTGGTTCTTCATGGGTTGAGTTTTGTTCATTTTCTGTATCTATTTGTTGTGCATTAGTTGCACATGAATTACAACTCATTTTTTATATATATTTTGACGCAAAGAAATAATTATTTTTTTGCGTGGAAATTCTTAGGAAAATTTTAAGTAGCTGACAGTTTATTAACTGTCAGAAGGTACTATTTTATCATATTATATCAACATGAGTGACATTTTTAAGTATTTGATTTTCAGTTGTAGCGCAACGTAACCTTTAGCTTCGCTGACCTGTTGGGTGTAGAACCTCAAAAATGAACTTTATTAGAGCTACAGAGTAGCTAAACCTTGTAATTT
>PFKD01000417.1 GCA_002784125.1 Flexibacter sp. CG_4_10_14_3_um_filter_32_15 | reverse complement strand
CTTAAAAATCACTCGCTAATCAGTTATATGTATTATTAATTTTGTACGACTACTTACTTGTAGTTGAAGCATCATTTTGTTTACTAACAGTTTTATAATTTTTACAGTTTTTGTTGTATCTAATTTTCTCTAATCTCTCTTCAATTTCTTCAATACGTTTTTTAAGAGCAAATTTTTGTTTTGCATCTGCTTCAATTGCGTGTTCTCTCCTAAAATATACTAGCTTTTCTAATAAAACATCTTCTTCACTCATAAATTTAAAAGTAAGTTTTAAGATTCTAAGATAGAAAAAAATACTTGTATTTATTTTGAATAAACACAGGTATTTTCAGAAAAATTGAAAAACCTACCCCTCCAAAAGCTCATCAAGAACTTATTTAATAGTAAAACTAAGTTGTTTACCTAAGCCAAGTTCAATAATACGAAACAACGTAGTCATTTGTATATCACTTTGTCCATTTTCTATGCGAGAAATATAATTTTTTGTTGTTCCTGCCTTTTCTGCAAGTTGAGTTTGTGTTAATTGAGCTTCTTTACGAGCTTCTTTGATAAGTTCTCCAATAGCAAAAGCCTTTGAGTTTTTATCAAATTCTTCTCTTGTGGGAGTTCCTACTTTTCCGTATTCTTTTTCTAAATGTTCTTTAAGTGTTTTTAGTTTCATTTTTCATAAAATTTAATTAAAAAAATACTGTATTCATCCTGCAATTCATCATAAAAATCATATAAATCACTCGCCAATCCTACCCAAGTAATTCTCATCCCTCCAAAAGCTCATCCAAAATTTTCATAGCAGCCTTTGCAATCACGGTTCCGGGTCCAAAAACAGCCGAAACTCCTTTTTCATACAAGAAATCATAGTCTTTCGGAGGAATCACACCACCAGCCACAACCATAATATCTTCTCTACCAATCTTTTTGAGTTCTTCAATAAGCGCAGGAACAAGCGTTTTGTGTCCAGCAGCAAGCGAAGAAGCACCTACAATATGCACATCATTTTCGGCAGCTTGTTTTGCCACTTCTTCAGGCGTTTGAAAAAGTGGACTTATATCCACATCAAAACCCAAATCTGCAAAACTGGTCGCAATTACCTTCGCACCTCTATCGTGCCCATCTTGTCCCATTTTGGCAATCAAAATACGTGGGCGACGACCTTCAATCTCTGCAAACTCATCAGAGCGTTTTTGAGCCAATGCAAAATCACTATTTACATTTCCATTTTCGCTTCCTTTGTCCATTTCATTGGAGTACATTCCTGCAATAAGTTGGGTTTGTGCTTGATAACGACCAAAAACAGTTTCCATCGCTTGCGAAATTTCGCCTAAAGTAGCTCGTTCTCGTGCAGCATCTACGGCAAGTTCTAATAAATTCCCTGTTTTATTTTGTGCTGCATCAGTTATTTTTTGAAGAGCCATTTTGACTTTTTCGTCATTGCGCTTTTCTTTTACTTCTTTCAATCGTTTGAGTTGAGATTCTCTCACAGCCACATTATCGACATCCAAAACATCAATTTCTACTTTGTCTTCTTCATTTTCATCAACTATATATTTATTTACACCCACAATCGTATCTTTTTGTCCGTCAATACGTGCTTGTTTTCGTGCAGCAGCTTCCTCAATTCGTAATTTCGGAATTCCTGCCTCAATCGCCTTTGTCATTCCTCCTAAAGATTCCACTTCTTCAATCAGTTCCCAAGCACGAGTAGCGAGGTCATAAGTTAAGTTTTCCACATAATCCGAACCTGCAAAAGGGTCAATCGCTTTTGTAATATCAGTATTATTTTGAATAAATAATTGCGTATTTCTTGCAATACGAGCCGAAAAATCCGTCGGAAGTGCAATCGCTTCGTCTAGTGAATTGGTATGCAACGACTGCGTTCCACCAAAAACAGCCGCCAAAGCCTCAATCGTTGTACGAGTTACATTATTAAAAGGGTCTTGTTCTGTCAAAGACCAACCCGAAGTCTGACAATGCGTTCGAAGAGCCATTGATTTTTCACTTTTCGGATTAAATTCTTTTATCATATTTGCCCACAACCAACGCCCAGCACGCATTTTGGCAATTTCCATAAACGTATTCATTCCAATTCCCCAAAAAAATGACAAACGAGGCGCAAAATTATCAATATCCAATCCGACTTCAATTCCTTTTCGGACATATTCCAAACCGTCAGCCAACGTGTAGGCGAGTTCGATATCAGCCGTCGCACCTGCTTCTTGCATGTGATAACCACTAATACTAATCGAATTGAATTTTGGCATTTTATCAGCCGTATATTCAAAAATATCAGCAATAATTCGCATACTCGGTGCTGGTGGATAGATATACGTATTACGAACCATAAATTCCTTCAAAATATCATTCTGAATCGTTCCACTCAGTTTTTCCGTCAAAACACCTTGTTCTTCTGCTGCCACAATATAAAACGCCATAATCGGCAATACTGCGCCATTCATAGTCATCGAAACCGACATTTCATCAAGTGGAATGCTATCAAATAAAATCTTCATGTCTTCTACCGAATCAATCGCTACACCTGCCTTTCCGACATCTCCAACTACACGAGCGTGGTCAGAATCATACCCTCTGTGTGTTGCAAGGTCAAAAGCTACCGAAAGTCCTTTTTGTCCTGCTGCCAAATTACGACGATAAAAAGCATTCGATTCTTCTGCCGTCGAAAAACCTGCATATTGCCTAACCGTCCAAGGGCGAACAGCATACATAGTCGGATAAGGACCACGCAAAAAAGGAGCAATTCCAGCTTGATAACCTAAATGAGGTGATTTTTGGTTATCTTCTTTGGTATAGAATGGCTTTACAGCAATTTTTTCAGGCGTTTCCCAAACAGGAAATTCTTTTGGAAGTTCTTGTGCTTGTTGTTCTGCTTTTTTTGCAGCTCTATTTTTGAGGTCTTGAAGAGTAATGTTTTTAAAATCCATATATGTAGTCGACAGCTTCCAAGCTGTCGTTTAAAAGTGTCGTTATTATATTCTAAAATTTTCCTTTATAAAGAGAAGAATTTACTAATTTCAAAATAACAGAATCGTAATTTTTAATTAGCTTCGCTGCTTTTGCAGGTTGCAATTCGTAATTTCCATCATAAAGTTTGTTTAACAAATTAGGTTTTCTTATTTTGGTCTAAGTAGTCAGACAAAATTATCGTAACAACTTTCCTTTATGGTAAAATCAATTTTGTATTCTTCACTATTGTAATTTTTTAGAATGTTTTT